>DATERQ010000111.1:0-3778 GCA_035271345.1 bacterium
CCGCCTCAACAGTATACCGGTGTACCACTGTCTGCCATTGTGAACGCGGCCTTACCCCTGGAGACTGCCACCACAGTAACGGTGGCAGCCTCCGACGGTTATACGGTAAAGTTTGACCTGGGCGATGTTTTGGCTGATGACCAGATGCTGCTTATCCAAGAACAAGACCAACTGCGCCTCATTGCCGGGAGCTACGACGGTGGCTATTGGGTGAGAATGGTGAACAAAATTATGTTAGAATAAATCTAAGGAACAAATTGGTTCCGAAAAGGGGCTCTCACTGTGAAACCGATTGCCATCCTGGATAATCTCTCCTTTACTTATAGCGAAGCTGTTGAACCGGCCTTGACCGAAGTGAATCTTACCATCTATTCCGGTCAGTTTTTAGCCATAACCGGCCCCAGCGGTTGTGGTAAATCCACTTTGGCTTTATGTTTGGCGGGCTTTATTCCCCACGCCTACCCTGGGGAAATGAACGGAGCAATCCGAATCCAAGGGAAAGACAGCCGGGATTACCCCAACGGTGGTCTATCTGGAATTGTGGGGCTGGTGCAGCAAGATCCAGAAGCCCAGCTCTGCACCCTCACAGTGGAAGATGAGGTGGCCTTTGGTCCGGAGAACCTTTGCTTGCCACCGGCTCAAATAAGAGAACGGGTCCAGCAGGCTCTTTTTGCCGTGGGGGCTGAAAATCTTTTGGGAAGAAAGGTTCATACTCTTTCCGGCGGTGAAAAACAGCGCATTGCCATTGCATCGGTCTTGGCCTTGTCGCCGCTGCTCCTTATCTTAGATGAACCCACAGCCAACCTGGATCCTGCCTCTACCAAGGAAGTGTTGGAAACCCTGGACCAGTTACGCCAACAAAGCCGGGCTTCAATTGTAGTCATTGAACACCGGTTGCAAAGACTAGCCGGCATTGCTGATGAATTGATTCAGATGGACAAAGGCAAAATCATTAGCCGTGGCAACTTAGAACAACTGCAGCAGCGGTATCTCCCGGCCCCAAGCATAAGGAAACCAGCCCCTGAGCCGGGGGCAAAGGCAATGCCAAAAATAGTGAGGGGAAACAAAGCACCGTTTTTAACGGTGGATTCCCTCAGTGTAGGTTATGAAGGAACTACTGTTTTGTCAGGCGTTAGCTTTTCTGCTTATCCCGGCGAAACTGTGGCCCTGATGGGGGACAATGGCAGCGGTAAAACGACACTTTTGCTGGCCCTGCTGGGGCTTCTTCCGCTCCGCAACGGCAGTATCCATATCGGGGGCAAAGATATAACCAAAACTAAAGCTGCTCGCCGCGCCCGCAAGCTCGGGCTTGTTTTTCAAAATCCCAACCACCAATTGTTTGAGAATACTGTTTTAAAAGAAGCCCTGCTACCGTCTTCTTTTCTTAGCCGGGAAACACCGGAGCAGACGGAAAGCAGGCTACAAAAGCTATTGGTTGATTTTGAGTTGGAATCATATCAACATGTTAATCCGTTTTGCCTGAGTTTCGGGGAGAAAAGAAGGCTTACCCTGGTCTCGGTTTTGGCCTACACCCCGCCGATTCTAATCTTGGATGAACCAATAGTGGGCCAAGACAGCCGCCGGCTTGACTTTCTTCTCACTGCTCTCGACAAACACCAAGCCCGAGGCGGAATAACCTTCTTTGTTTGCCATGAACCGGAAGTGGTCGCATCATGCTGTCAACGGGTCCTCTTTTTGGGGGAGGGAAAGCTGCTGATCGATGCCCGGGTTGAAGCTGCCTGGCGGCAATTGGCGTGGCTGGGTCGGAACGAATATATTCCCCGGCTTGCATTCTAGCACTAATTGTAAATTAAACTGTGTTAAAAGGAGAGGGGGTAATTCTGCTGCTATCTTCCACCGATCGACCTTTTTATCCCGGACTCACATATCTCAGTGATGATTCCCACCGGGAACGCATTCATCCATTGGTGAAGCTGGTAATGCTGCTTGGATTCGGCCTCAGCTCTTTTGCTCTGTCTTCCACCAGGGGCCAGATATTTCTCTTTGCCCTCTTGCTGGTCTCGTATCTACGGTCCGGTCTTGGAGGGGCTCTCTTTCTCCGTCGGCTCCGTTTTATTTTAATTTTCGGCTTTTTAATTTTTTTAATTCAAGCCCTGGCTTTAAAAGAAGGTATCAGGCTCTGGTATGTTTCCTTGGGTCCGCTGCATTTGTCCGTCTGGTCAGGCGGTCTTGACAACGGCCTGACAACGATGCTAGGTTTTATCAATATTATCGGTTCCAGCTTTGTTTTTGTAGCGGCCACCGATCCCAATAGATTAGCTTACGCCCTGATGCAAATCGGTTTACCTTACCGGTTTGGCTTTGCCCTTATCACCTCCTTGCGTTTTATACCTATCTTTCAGTTGGAACTCCAACAAGTGAGGAATGCCCAACAGGCTAAAGGCATTGATCTGGAGGGCTTGTCCCCAAAACAACTGCTGCACGCTGTCAGATACCTTTTATTGCCCCTGGTCATCTCGGCTTTAAGCCGGGTGGACAGCCTTACCATCTCCATGGAAGGGCGGGCTTTCGGCCTTTATTCCACCAGAACCTACCTGACTGCCCAAGCCTTGACCCGAACAGATAAAATCGCCATTCTGCTAGTTCCACTGTTTTTTCTCGGTACATATTATTTTTTCGCTTTTCATCTGCGGTGGTAATGTGGTGAAATCGTTGCAACCAGCCTCTTTCCGGCCGGAATCATACTCCTACCCGGGAGCCCTCTATACTTGTATCCAATCACCCAAACCTAATCACCCGCTCGTACTTGAGGTTTGCATACCCGGTAAAATTACCTTTTTGGCGGCAGCCTGTTTTTGGCATCCCACTAAAACGATTGGTTTATCATTAATTCCGCCAGCATACTCATTGCATTTGGCCTCACAATATTTCGGGCTACAAATCAAGACATTATATATACCAGGGCTCTGTAAAGGCTTTGTTTAGCTATACATTACCCCAGCAAAAAGCCTAGTAGCCCACTAGTTCTGCCGCTATTTCCGCTGCGGTGGGGAGGCCAGTCACGCAAGCGGCTGCAGTCGTTAGAGGAATAAGATCGCTGCGTTCGATGTGGGCCAAAGAAAATTTGCGGTTGAGGGCCATAAATTCCTTGAGGCCCTTGGCCACCCGGCTTAGATATGAATACACGCCGACGGCACCTGGCGGGAATTCCCCCGCTTTGCCCCCATAAATACCTTTAAGATCCCGAACCCCGGCGAAAATTTCCTCAAAGGTGGCACCAAAACGCTGAAAGTGCTTTGGCACCACGCCTTTTTTGATCAAATTTCCCACTTGTTTGCCGACCAAAGCTGCTGCCATGGCCCCCCGCCCAATCGCCACCAAATTAACATAGGGTGCTCCCAAGGCCAAGCCTTTGAATACTTGATCCTCCATTACAAACCCGCCGGCTATGGCTACTTGAGGCAGCCGATGGCCCTGGTGCCGCAGTTGGCACAGAATGTTATACAAGATGCTTTCCAGTTCCAACGTGGGGATTCCCCATTCGTTCATCATTTTAGCGGGGCTATGGCCTGAACCGCCGCCGGCCCCATCAAAGGTGATTAGATCTACCTCAGCTTTTATAGCAATCTGTATTATTTTAGTCAAATCCCGCGGGTCAAAGGGCCCGGTTTTAAAACAAACTCGTTCGGCCCCCAGCCGCTTTAATTCGGATACCCGGGACACCAATATCTCTTCAGTCCAAAATGGTAATTTATCTATTTTTTCAAAAGTCGGGCCGATCCCAGCCTGGTAATTTTTCACCACTGCCGGATCAGTG
>DATERQ010000112.1:0-8047 GCA_035271345.1 bacterium
ATGTTTGGGTTCCTTGGCTGTTCTGATGACACCACCATTTCCCTGGTGAAGGTGTGGTATAAATGCCCGGGTGGCCTACCATAATAAACACGTTCGATCACATTTTCCCCAGTGACAGCAGACAAGGGGTGCATGGGAATAGCCAATTTCAGAAATGGTCTCGCCCTGAGCGGACAAGAAAACTTCCATTTAATACCCGGTCGTCTGAGGATCGAAGTGGTCGGGCTATTAAAAAATCAGGACTTAGCCAATGCAATTGCCCACCGCTTGGCGCTGTTCCCTGGGGTCAAGATCAGTTATGCCAATCCAATTACAGGACAGGTGTTGGTATATTTTGATCCGGACCGAATTGACTTGGGTTTTTTGCTGGCCTGGTTTGCAAACGGTGATTATCACAAGTCTCCACCAGAGGGCAGGGACCGCGTTCGGGAGTTTTATTCCGAAGTGGACGTTTTTACCCTAAGCCCTTCTCATCCCTTGGAAAAGGGCAATTTGCCTTGGCACGCCATTGGTACCGATCAAACATTGGCCCTGTTGGGTAGTTCCAGCACAACCGGTTTAACTACCCCTCAGGTGCAGAACCGATTGTTGAATTTGGGTCGGAATGAATTAGAAGAGGACCAGCAGTCTCCCTTTTTTGCGATTGCCTGGCAATCATTGACCGGTTTTATGTCGAAATTACTGTTCGCCGCCGGAGTTGTTTCCCTATGGGTAGGGCAAACCACAGATGCGGGGGTTATAGTCACTATTGTTTTGATCCAAGCAGTGGTGGAAGCAATTCAAGGATGTCGGGCCGAGCGTTCAGTAGCCGAGCTAAAACAGTTGACCAGCCCGATTGCTACTGTACTAAGAAACGAGACTATAACAAATATCCCTAGCGCAGAGTTAGTCCCCGGTGATATACTTCTTTTATCGGCTGGGGATGTGGTACCGGCTGATGCTCTCATCATTGAGTCAAGCAGTCTAACCAGCGACGAGGCCTGTTTGACCGGGGAGTCTATCCCGGTGTTGAAAGATGGCAGTAGGCCAACTGAGGCATTAATTCCGGTCCCGGACCGCAAAAATATGTTGTATTCCGGAACCAGTATTATCGGCGGCAAAGCTAGCGCGGTAGTAGTGGCCACGGGAATGCGAACGGAAATGGGCCGAATAGCACAGTTACTAGGCGGTGTGAAGCCGGAGCCGACACTTCTTCAACGCGAATTGGATGCGTTGGGGAAAAATATTACCCGGCTGGTGGTTTTTTCTGTCGGGGCCATTGCCGCTATCAACCTAGTCCGAGGACAATCTTTTTGGAAAATCCTTCGCAACGGGATCAGCCTCACTGTAGGCGCTGTCCCCGAGGGGCTGCCAGCAGTATTGACAGTGGCCCTCGCCGCCGGTGTTCAACGAATGGCAAAGCGAAATGCAGTGGTGCGCGATTTATCCACTGTGGAGACTCTAGGTTCAACCACTGTTGTTTGCACTGATAAAACAGGCACCTTAACTAAAAATGAAATGACGGTGAAGGAACTATACATTGATCCTGACTTCTACCAAATTTCCGGTACTGGCTATACACCGAAGGGGCATATTACATTGCATGGAAACAGCATTATAGGAAACAGGTTTTTACTTAATCAAGCTTTAAAGGTGGCAGCTTTATGTAATAATGCCCACTTAAAGCGGGATGCGCAAAGGCAGTGGAATGTGGTTGGAGATCCTACTGAAGGGGCGCTGCTGACGGCAGTGGCAAAAGCAGGGCTGAGCTGGGAACAACTGCGGGCCGATCACTGCCGGGAGCGAGAAATAGCATTTGATTCTGACCGCCGGTTAATGACAGTGGTTTGCCGGGAATCCAGGGGGAACTATGGTGTTTATGTGAAGGGAGCCCCGGATACTATAATTGATTGTTGCACCCTGGTATTAAAAAACCAGGAGGATGCCCCCTTGGACCTGAGGGTCCGTCGACGTATATTGGCGGCCTGTGATGCCATGAGCGGTAAGGGATTGCGGGTGCTGGCCTTGGCGCAAAAAACCTTACCTGCTGGCACAGATTGTAATGCAGTTGAGTTGGAGCAAGAACTAGTTTTTTGTGGCTTGGTGGGAATGGCAGATCCCATTCGAGCTGGGGTACCGGAAGCAATAAAAAAATGCCATGCTGCTGGTATTAAGGTGGTAATGATAACCGGGGACCATAAAAGAACTGCCGATGCCATTGCCGCAGAGCTTGGTATCCACAAACGAGGGCGAAGCATCACTGGACAGGAATTAAGTGAATTGTCCGATCCGGACTTGGCCCGGCTGGTGGGAGATATCACCGTTTTCTCCCGCACCGCCCCCGATCAAAAATTAAGAATCGTCCGGGCCCTAAAGAAATGCGGCCAGGTTGTGGCCATGACCGGGGATGGTATCAATGACGCTCCGGCCATTAAAGAGGCTGATATTGGCATCGCCATGGGGTACTCAGGAACCGATGTGGCAAGGCAAGTGGCCGGGATAACACTGAGCGATGATAATTTTGTTACCATTGTCAATGGCATTGAGGAAGGGCGTACCATCGGTATGAATTTATCAAAATCCATCAATTATATTTTATCTGGGGGCCTGGGACAACTGGTGTCGGTGTTTAGTGCCACCGCCGCTGGGTTGCCGGCGCCGATGTTACCGGCCCAGATCCTATGGGTAAACCTCGTTACTGAGAGCTTACCTGCCATGGCCCTTACTGCGGATCCGCCAGTACCGAACTACATGGCCCACACCCCAGGTAATACGGCGGCCCGATTACTCCCGGACCGGGGTAAATCCATCGTGCGCACTGGGTTAATCAGTGGTTTGAGCACTTTTGGCCTCTATGCCTTTGGTCTTGGGGGTGGAATCTGGCCCTTAGACAAGGCCCGGACGATGGTGTTAGCCCAGCATGTGACCAATAGGGCGGTTAATCTAATGGAAAGTCGCAAACAAAAACTAAAAAGAAATCCGGGCATTTCAAGCAACCCTTTTATTATTGCCGCCACCTTTATGTCCATGTCTGCCCTTGCTGTCACCATGTACCTTCCACTGTTACAACCTATTTTCTCCACCGTACCCCTTGGTATGGGGGAATGGATCACCATTGCTGTTAATTCCATAGTTACTAGCAAAATCGATTCTTTAATCGCTTCCAAAAACAGTGACCCAATTAACAACCAAACCCTGTTAATTACTGAAGGCGTAAACTGACTGTGCTCGTTGAACAACTTCGATGTGGGGGTAAAAGGAAGGCATGAATCAGGCGCCAATACAAGAAATAAAAAGGAACTTGATACAGGCCCTGGTAATTATTAAGGAAACGGTGGATTTAAGCATACCATTGCTTAAAACAAATCAACGGAAAATGGCAGTAGCGTTATGGGAAGCTTTTCTACGGGAGTTCATTGCTTATCTTAGAAACAGGAGCAAGGCCACGGGAATGAATCTAATGCGTTATATATCCTTAACCAGGATCTTATTCAAATAATAACGCCGGCAGTCTTAAGGTTAAATAGGGGTCTAAAATGTAGCCCAAGCGAGTATCTTGCTTATGGCTGCATTTTTGTTTGGATTTTTATGGCTATAGTAGCTGACAGCGGGGGTAAGGACATGTTGAGCAGGAAGCCACAGATTGCTAGTTTACGTTGGGCCACAGCAGTAGTATTGTCTTTAGCGCTGCTGGCGGCAATAAGTACACCTTACCGGCGACACCAACAGGCGGTATGGGCCCAAGCGCTGGTATTGGCACCTAAAGTTGTGGTGTTGGACCCGGGGCATGGGGGTCTAGATTCTGGGGCGGCAGGCTCCAGCGGCGTGACTGAAAAGGAGATTACATTACCGATTTGTTTGTCGTTAAAGCAGTTTTTGCGCCTAAGTGGTATCAAGGTGGTGCTTACGCGGAGTAGAGACCGGGCACTGGCCGAAACTTATCAAGAAGATCTGCGGCTGAGGGCCGAGTTGGTGAACCGAGTCAAGCCGGCCTTGCTTTTAAGTATCCATGGCAACAGCTTTCCTTCTGCCAGGGAATTTGGGGCCCAGACTTTCTTTTATGACAACCATCAAGACAGTGAACGCCTGGCCCGTTGTTTACAAGCGGAGTTGCAACAATTAAGTGGTATCGGTGAAAACCGACGGGAAATACAGACGGGAGATTTTTATTTGTTACGGAACTCGCCGGTGCCTGCGGCCTTGGTGGAAGTTGGGTTTTTATCCAATCCCGAGGAAGAACGATTGCTTGCAGATCCTTCTTATCAGAAACAGCTGGCTTGGCATTTATTTTGCGGACTGGTGTCATTTTGGCACCATGAGGACCCTCCGGCCCAATTCTTGACACCAGTGGGCCAGAGGGCTACAATCGAGATGAGGTGGTAACTGTTGAAACAAGATATTTTGCTGGCTTTGCTGGCAAAGACCGATGAATACATATCCGGTGAATGTATAAGCCGCAGATTAGGTGTGACTAGGGCTGCGGTATGGAAATATATAGAGGATTTACGGGAAGCAGGCTATATAATTGAGGCGATTCCACGACGAGGCTATCGGTTGACCGCCCGGCCTGATAAACTGTTGCCTACCGAAATTCGCCCTGATTTGAATACCGATTATTTGGGGCAAACGATTCACTACTTCTTGGAAGTGGATTCCACCAATGATGTGGCCCGGGAATTGGCCCAGCAAGGGGCAGCCGAGGGTACGATAGTAATTGCCGAAAAGCAATTGCAAGGGCGCGGACGCCGAGGCCGGAACTGGGTCTCAACCTCTGGCAGCGGGATTTATGTATCCATCATCCTAAGACCGGCCTTACTGCCGCCCCTGGCACCACTAATGACGTTAACCAGCGCAGTAGCCGGGGCCGAGGCCATTCGCAGGCTCACTGCATTGCCGGTCATGATTAAATGGCCTAATGATCTTTTAATTGATGGGTGTAAGGTAGCCGGCATTCTCACCGAGATCAGCGCTGAAACAGACACTATTTTTTATGTAATTATCGGTGCCGGCATAAATGTAAATACTACTTCTTTCCCGGCTCAGTTAAGGAATAAGGCTAGCTCATTGGCGTTAGCAGGTGGACAACCTGTGTCGAGGAAACGCCTGCTACAATTGTTTTTGCAAAGCCTAGAGTGTTGGTACCAGAGCCTTTTAACAGAACCGCAGGTTGTATTGGAGCGTTGGCGGCAACTATCAGTGACAATGGGTCGGCAGGTGGCCGTGTTTTCCCCGCACGCTACTATCCATGGCCAGGCAATTGACATTGATTCTGATGGAGCGTTGCTCTTGAAGACAAAAACAGGCGAGATAGTGCGGGTTTTGAGTGGGGATGTCAGTTTACGCTAGCTGGGGTCGGCCCCGCTTGGTCAGGCTA
Organism: bacterium; assembly: GCA_035271345.1. Lineage (GTDB taxonomy): Bacteria > Bacillota > DTU030 > DUMP01 > DUMP01 > DUNI01. The sequence continues at coordinate 5,354 of DATERQ010000112.1, forward strand.
TGGTTTTCACAATTGGCTTGAGAATATTATACAGGAGGTTTGGGGAAATGGGCATTGTTTGGGGTGGGATTGCCCCGCATCCACCAATTATAGTGCCGGAAATAGGGCGAGGAGAGGAAGAGCGGATAGCAGATACCATCCAGGGTATGAAGCGGCTGGCAGCCAGTCTTAAGGATGCTGCCGCTGAGACAGTGGTGATAACCACGCCCCATGGACCGGTCTTTAGCGATGCAGTGGCGGTATCATTGTGGCCTAAAGTGAACGGGAGCCTTGCTCAATTTGGGGCCCCGGCTGTAGGGTTTGAGCCCAATACTGATGAGGGTTTGGCCGCCGCTATTATCACTGCCAGTGCTGAGAAGGGAGTGCCGACGGTGGAGCTGGGGCCGGCTGCTACTGAACGTTATCGAACCCAGGAACCGCTGGATCATGGGGTGCTGGTCCCATGGTATTTTTTCCATCAAGCTGGAGTAAACCTGCCGCTGGTTTGGATCGGGATGTCATTGTTGCCGCCAGCCAAGCTCCATGCATTCGGAACCGCGGTAAATCAGGCCAGTGTCAGCTTAAACCGGAAAGTGGCATTTCTAGCCAGCGCCGATTTATCGCATCGCCTTACTCGCGGAGCGCCGGCGGGATACCATCCCGATGGAGCCCGGTTCGATCAGCTAGTGGTGGATAAGGTCCGCCACGGTGATTTTGAAGCTGTCAGGGTGATCGATCCCCAACTGGCCGAAAGAGCCGGAGAATGCGGTTGGCGTAGCATTATAATGCTTTCCGGGGCCCTGGAAGGCTATGATATCAAGCCGGAAGTATTTTCGTATCAAGGGACATTTGGAGTTGGTTATTTGGTGGCTGAAATCCTGGTAAGCCATAAGGATAAAACTGCAATTGACCCCCAGAACAAAGAGAGTGTTTATGTGCGTTTGGCCCGGAAGAGCTTGGAAACTTATATTCGCACCGGGAAGACAATATCGGTACCAGCAGATATACCGCCACAGTTGGCGAAACCGGCTGCTACTTTTGTCACTCTAAAAAAAGGCAACCAACTGCGCGGTTGCATTGGTACTATTTTACCTACTAGACCCAACCTGGCCTTGGAGATCATCACTAATGCTGTAAGCGCAGGTTGCCGCGACCCCCGATTTACGCCAGTAACGGAAGACGAACTGGCGGATCTTCAGTATTCTGTAGATGTACTATCTCCCCCGGAAGCCATTGATAGTGTCGATGAGCTAGATCCAAAGCGATATGGGGTAATTGTTCGGGGCTGGGGCGGCCGCACTGGCTTGTTGTTACCAAATCTGGATGGTGTGGATACCGTGGAAGAACAGGTGAAGATAGCTAAAGATAAGGCTAATTTGGGACCCAGGGATAAAGTTAGGTTGGAACGGTTTGAGGTGAAACGGTACTGTTGAGGGCTTAATTTTAGCCCGGTTCGCGGTCTTTAACCGTGGTTGGATATTTGGAAAGGCGGATCAAGCGATGATGAACGCCCAGTATTGGAAAGCTGCTCAGGACGGAAAAGTGAATTGCTGCCTTTGCCCCCATAATTGCAGTATTGGCCCGGGGCATACCGGTGTTTGCCGCGTTCGGGTGAATAAAGAGGGAACATTAATTGCGGCTAACTATGGCCGGGTGAGTTCCATGGCCATGGATCCGGTGGAAAAAAAACCACTGTACCACTTTTACCCAGGGAGAGATATCTTCTCCATCGGCACTGTGGGTTGCAATTTGCGCTGCAGCTATTGTCAGAACTATACCATTTCCCAACAAGAAGCCCCTACCCGCTTACTGTCGCCGGATCAAGCTGTCCAGTTGGTCCTAAATCAGGGACCCAACTGTATTGGCATCGCTTTTACTTACAACGAGCCTTTTATGTGGTATGAATATGTTCTTGCCACGGCCAAGAAGGCTAGGGCAGCCGGGGTTAAAACAGTAATGGTAACCAATGGATTTGTCAGGGATGAACCGCTGCAAGAACTGCTACAATTTATAGATGCTATGAATATCGACCTGAAGGCTTTTAGCGAAAGCACCTATCGCAAACTATGCGGCGGTAGCCTGCAGCCGGTATTGGATACTGTGGAAGCGGCTGTCCGGTTTGGTTGCCATGTGGAAGCAACAACACTTATTATTCCCACCTACAACGATTCTGCAGCAGAAATAGAATCCCTTAGCAAGTGGTTAGCGAATCTTTCTCCCCAGATTCCTCTCCACCTTAGTCGTTATTTCCCCCAATACAAACTAAGCCTACCCCCGACGCCGCTGAAGACGTTGGAGCAGGCATTTAATATTGCCCGGGCAAGTTTAAATTACGTTTATATTGGAAATGCTGATTTAGGGCTGGGTCGTAACACCTGTTGTCCTTGCTGCGGGGCGACGCTGATTAAGCGCCAGGGCTATAGTGTCCGTTTGATTGGGCTTAAAGAAGGTGGTAGCTGCGCCAACTGTGGCTTCACCCTAACCTTGGTTACTGATTAATGCTAAGAAATGTTGCAAAATACGAGCTGTAAGGCCCCAGATAACTTTCCCGTCCACCTCGTAAAATACCTCCTCCGCCACCCCGGTGTGCCAGGGGTAATCCCGGCCGCCGGGTATTTTATCAAAGGGGAAGTCCTGGGCCGGGGCTGCATCCAAGTAGACATAGTGGATCTCGGGCTTCAAGTTCAACAGGCGGCGGACGGGAATAGTAAAGAC
>DATERQ010000113.1:0-2230 GCA_035271345.1 bacterium
CATCTCAATACCAATATTAAAATCCATGAAAAGACCTCCTATAATGTCTTATTTGCCAACTTCCGGCTTATCATTAAATTTATGGCAGCAGACACTGTGCCCGGGCAGCAATTCTCGCATTATGGGCTTTTCCTTCTTGCAGATCTCCATACAATCACGGCAACGCGCATGAAAGGCGCAACCCGGCGGCACATTAACGGGACTGGGAATCTCCCCTTGGGATATTATTCTCTCTGGCTTTATCTCCTCCTCAGCATCGGTCGCCACCGGGATTGAGGATAACAGCATCTGCGTATAGGGATGCATTGGTCGCTCAAAGAAATCGGCAGTCGGAGCCAATTCGCAAAGCCTTCCCAAGTATAAAATGGCTACGCGGTCTGCCACGTTACGCATCAAGCTCAGGTCGTGTGTAATGAACAGATAGGAGAGGTTCAACTCATCCTGCAATTCCATCAGCTTGCGAATCACCTTCGCCTGGATCGAAACGTCTAATGCCGAGGTAGGTTCGTCGAGAATAATAAATGAGGGATTGGTAGCCAAGGCTCGTGCCACAGAGATCAACTGTCGCTCGCCGCCACCCAAGGCGCGTGGGTAGCTGTCGGCAAATTCCCCAGGCAAGCCCACCGATTCGAGTAATTCTAAAGTTCGTTTTTCGCGTTCTGCCTTGCTTAGCTCGGTATGAATTCTTAGCGGCACCTGTAAACTCTTGCCCACGGTACGACGTGGATTGAGCGAGGAACCGGGGTCCTGAAAGACGATTTGTATATCGCCTTTTTGCTTCAACGTGCGGTGGATACCGCGCTTGGACAAATCGTCACCCTTATATATCATGGTACCTTCGGTGGCGTCATACATACCGATCACCATATAAGCTATGGTACTCTTACCGGAGCCGCTCTCTCCCACTAAGCCCAGCGTTTCACCTTCCATAATCTCCAGGCTTACACCGTCCACGGCTTTCACCACCTGCCCGCTTCTTAGAGGGAAATATTTCTTTAAATTGCAAATTTCTAGTATTTTCTTCGCCACTATATCACCTCATTTGCACAATAACAGGCTACATGATGCCCTGGGGAAATTTCTTCCATAGTGGGTTTTTGCTGGTGGCAGATTTCTTTAACGTAGGGGCAACGCGGTGAAAAGCGGCAGCCGGACGGTGGGTTGAAATAATCGGGAATACGACCCGGTATGCCTTCCGCCACGCCTTCGCCTGTCAGCTTCGGTAGGCATTCCATCAGAAGCTTGGTATAGGGGTGACGCGTATTATGGAACACTTCCTTTGTATCGCCACTTTCTACCACCGAGCCACCATACATAATATTAACGAAGCTGGTCGATTCGCGAATCACGCCTAAGGAGTGTGAAACCATAATTACCGAGAGCGTGCTCTCCAATGCCAGGTTATTAATCAAGCGCAAAATCTGGTCCTGAATGGTGACGTCCAGAGAAGTGCCCGGCTCATCGGCCAATAACAGTTTGCGATTAGCGGCCAAGGCCATAGCAATGCAAACACGCTGTTTCATACCACCGGAAAGCTGGAAGGGGTAGCTTTCCAAAATACGTTTCGGGTCCGGTAGCATCACATTTTTCAAAGCGGCGATAGCTTTTTTTTGCAGCTCAGACATCGGCACTTTTTCGTTATAGGCGTATTTCAACGCCGTCATCATCTGCTGTTCAATGGTGAACACAGGGTTTAAAGCAGAGGACGGGTCTTGGAAAACCATCCCGGCGCCGGTACGGCGCATCTCCTCCAGCTTGGTTGCATTCATCTTCAAGATATCCTCGCCCTCGAAAAGGATTTCCCCGCTGCGAACTATCGCATTACCCGGCAAAACTCTAAGAATAGCTTTCAAGGTAGTGGTTTTGCCGCAGCCGCTCTCTCCCACCAGACCAACTCGTTGACCTTTTTTGACGGTAAAGCTGACACCATTCAGCACATGGCTAGTTTTCCCATAAACCTTGAAATCGACGGAGAGGTTTTTCACCTCGAGGATATGTTCCGCTTCGTTCTCCTTCAGCCCTGTCGTCCGTTTTACCACGTTTTGTGGTACAGTCGTCATATCCATTAGCTCTCCTCCGTACTAAATAGATTGCTGATACCGTCGCCGAAAAGGTTGAACCCTAAAACTATTATTGTTATCGTCAACGCCGGGAAAATGGCCAGCCACCATTGTTCCGGCATGTACTTAATACCGTCGGCGATCATACTACCTAAAGCCGGGGCAGGCGG
>DATERQ010000114.1:0-13967 GCA_035271345.1 bacterium
CGATGGATCCGGCCGATGCGTTGTTCGATGCGCATAGGATTCCAGGGTAAATCGTAATTTATTAACACGTGGCAGAATTGTAAGTTACGGCCTTCGCCGCCGGACTCGGTACTGACCAGCACCTGACTATTATGTTTGAATTCTTCCACGGCCTTTTCTTTATCAGCTCTTGTCATACTACCGTGCAAAGTAGCTACTTTGAAGCCGGCATTTTGCAAGCTGTTGACAACATATTCCCTTGTTTGTTGAAATCCAGTAAAAACCAGGGTTTTTTTACCGTTTAGATTAGTTAAGATTTTTATCAAGGCTTCTGTTTTAGAATTATGTTTTATATTTAGGGCCCGGATTGCTATTTCATTAAGGCTAGACCGTAATTCGGTTGAATGGTGTTTATTGCTGGCCATCTTCAGTAAAGTTGGGCCAAGGGCCCAGCTGCTGCTACCAACTTGCCGCTGCAGGGTTTTAAGAGATAATTGGTTCAGGCCTGTCTTTTTTTTGCTTTTAAACTGGCGCCGGACAAGATTGGTTATATCTTCGTAAAGCTCTTGTTCTGCTGCTGACAGGGGTATCGCTATCGTTTCGGCGTAGCGTTTTACCGTAATGGAATCGGTGTCGCTTCGCCGATTGCGGATTATAATGTCTCGAAGGAGTTTTTTAAGGCTGTCAGTATTGCGAGGTTTTAGTTTATCCTTAGGAGAGATAAAACGGTGGCGAAAACTCTGGGCTGTATCCAGCTGTCCTGGACTTAGAAGTGTGATAAGATTAAATAATTCTTCCATGCTATTTTCAATCGGAGTTGCGGTAAGCAGCATTAGGTAGCGCTTTTTTATCCGGTTGACCAATTGCCAGCCGAGGCCCTTGCTGTTTTTACAGCGGTGTGCCTCATCGACAATTACCAGATCATATTCGGGTTCGCACACCCGGGGTTGGTTCGCCCTCCGCTTGGCCCGGTCCAAGGAGGCGATGATACGGTCATAATGAGTCCACCCGTTTTCGACTTTTTTAAACTGCGGGTTATCGTCAGTAATAAAGTCTAAATTGAACTTGCTTTGCATTTCCTCCTGCCATTGTTGGATTAAAGAAGGAGGAGTTAAGATAAGCACCTTCTTTATTAAACCCCGGATAATATACTCCATCATTACTAGGCCGGCTTCAATAGTTTTTCCCAGCCCTACTTCATCGGCTAGCAAAACCCTCCCCCTCATCCGCTCCAAGACATGTTTTACTGTTTTGATTTGGTAATCGTATGGTTCAATGTTGCGAACTATATTTAAGGAAAGCAGCACATCAAAACCGGGGCTGCTGGCAAAATGCAGTGCTTGTTGATGAAGGCGAAATTCAGCGGGGCTGCTGATGGAAAAATCCCAATCAAAGGAGTCATCATTGCTGGCCCCGTTGTTAAAATGGATATGAGGCTTGGGAATATAGTTAAAAGGATAGATGGGCGCGCAGCTATTTTCTGTCAAGAAGGAGAAAACACTTTTATCTACCGGGGCCAAATAAAAAGAATCTTTTTTAAGCGACTTGATAAACTGGCCTAAGCCCTGCCCCTGAAGCAAATTGTCGTCCAGATTGAGTTCGCAGTTAAGGGAATTTCCATTTTGATCAACTAAGGAAATTTTATCGGAGAGGCAATCCTTAAACAAATGCCGCATAGTTTTATCCAGCTCCAAACAATCCAGTTTCAGCAGTTCGGTACCAGGTTGGCAGAAGTAGGCTTTGGGTTTGGCCACAAAGATCACGCCTTTCTAACACAATTCGACGTCGAAGGGCGATTAGAAGGGTTTATCATGGGTTGGGGACAGTCAGTTGGAATCCCCCAGGCAAAGTCCCAGGGCCCGGGCTGTTTGTACCAACTGACTTTCAACTGGGACTGAACGGGTACCACGGGCTACCAGGTGGATGGGAACGGCTTTGACGTCTTGCCCCTGGAGGCAGACCATAAGGTTGTGTTGACCGGACAAAGCCAGTTGGGCGGCGACAACGCCATAACGGGTGGCTAACAGGCGGTCGAAAGCGGAAGGAGATCCGCCCCGCTGCAAATGTCCCAAAACAGTGGCGCGGCATTCGACGCCGGCGGCATCTTCAATAAGTCCGGCCACCACAGACCCAATGCCACCTAAGCGGTAGCGATCATGGGCGCCGGGGACCTCCCTTCTAAAGATGGCTTTCCCGGCCGGATCTTTTACACCCTCGGCCACCACAACAATGCTGAACCGTTTTCCTTCTGCCTGGCGCTCATTGATTTTAGCCACGACACTGTCAATCTGCCATGGTATTTCCGGAATTAAGATGACATCGGCCCCGCCGGCGATGCCGCTGACCAGGGCGATCCAACCGGCATGGCGGCCCATAAGTTCAAGCACCATCACCCGATGATGTGATTCGGCTGTGGTATGAAGTCGATCCAAGGCTTCGGTGGCGGTGGCAACAGCAGTATCGAAGCCAAAAGTTTGATCAGTGGCTAAAAGGTCGTTATCGATGGTTTTCGGGACGCCGATGACTCGAGCTCCTTGTTGGGCTAACTCGTGGGCTATGGCCAGGCTGCCATCGCCGCCGATGGCAATCAGGCAGTCTACTTTATTATGACCCAAGTTGGCAACGGCTTGGGCGGACATATCTTTAAACACGATGCCATTATCAGTTTGTACCGGGAAATGGAATGGATTGTCACGATTATTGGAACCCAAAATGGTACCGCCTCGATGTAGCAGACCGGAAATATAGTCGCTGGTAAGGTTGACAGCGCGGTTTTCAATTAACCCAGCGTAGCCGTCTAGAAACCCGAGTACTTCCCAACCTTGGCGCAAAGCCGTGCGGGCAACGGCTCGAATTACAGCATTTAGCCCTGGGGCATCGCCGCCACCGGTAAGTAGGCCTAATTGTTTGTGCATGTTTTTCCCCCTTTGGCGGCATAATTATCGGTTTACTGTTTTTCGCGCTGCTCGCAGCATTTTATGTGCTTTCTGAACAGCACATTTACATCTGGATGCCGATCCCCAAATGATTCCATCAGCTCGTCCACTATGGTTTTTCTATCAATGCCTTCTTGCTCCCGGTTCTTAATATGTTTGTAAACACCGAATACGGTGGAGGGGCCTATTTCTGAAGAAAAGTGGCCAATCCCCTGATTCCAAGCAAATAAAATAAAGAGCTCGTCCAGCTCAGCCACGGTGACGCCTAAGGAGTATGCTTTTATTAGTTCCCGCGTGGCTTGCCTAAACCTGGAGGCGCCAATGGCATTGCTCATGGATAAAAGGAGTTTTGTTTTTTGATCTATGGCCGGCTCTTCCTCCCCCCAAACCATTTCCCATAAATCCACCACAGTACCGGCGAATACGTCGTCAATTACTTTATAATTAAGAATGGCGGTGGGCTTAAAGGGCATATCGGCGCCGGTTTTATAGGTAATGGTTTTTAGTTCAGTCCGGTAAAAGTAGGCCCGATATTCATGGTCAGATATTTTTTCGGTCAAATGTTCAAAGCCCAGGTCCCTTAGGGCCGAATACAAAGGTTTGGGTTCAAAGCTTTGGACCACGCACATTCCGTTATGCAGGTTAACCTGTTGGGCTCGGTGTAAGATCATTGGAAGAAAATTACTGGTTAAAGGTCTAACGTCGATTACTGGAAAACCGTTCTTTTTGTCTTCCCAACCAAATTTCATAATATTTACCTCCTAAGGCTTTTGTTTCTGTTTATGGTTATATTATCATGGCCAGGGTATTTTTTCTAGGATGCCAATGGTAGATGGCTGGTGAAATATCAAGAAGGGTTTGGCCTTAGTGGCTGGATGTGGTTGGATTTGGCTTAGGTTTAATTAACTGACTGTAGGCAGTGCCGCCCAGGATCATAAACGCGCCCATAATCTGGTATGAGGTCAATCTTTCTTGAAGGAAAGCAGCGGAAAAGAATAAGGTGGAAGCAGGGTCGATATAACTCATAATGGCGATTGTTTGCCCGGGAAGCTGCTGCATGGAAGAAAAATAGATGTAACAACCAATGCCGGTATGCAATATCCCCACCGTGGCCATTAATATTGCTTCATATCCCTGGGGTAAATGTAATACTTGCCCAGTGGAGATTCCGGTATAAAATCCCATCACCACGGTGGCGACGATTAGTTGCATAAATGTACTTTCCAGCCCGGATAAGTTTTGCAAAAATTTATTTAGAATCATCACGGCAGCATAAGATACGGCTGAGGCCAAGGCACAGATGACCCCGGCAGAGAAGTAACCTCCACCGACGCCGGTGCTGTTTATAATGAGCAGACCCAGAATAGCAGCTACAATCCCTATTACTTTATGAATAGTCATTTTTTCTTGGAACAGTAAGGGGGAGAGCAAAAAAACTATTGCCGGTGCGGTATAATGTAACAATGTACCGATGCTCACCGTGGTGAGGCGATAAGACTCGAACAGAAGGGCCCAATTGCCCCCAAGGACGGCGCCGGCTGTCACCAGTATCCTCAAATTGCGCTTAATGCCTTCGATGTTAATGGGTTGCTTTCTGATCAAAAACATCAGGCCTAAAAAAATGCTGCCGATGGTTGTGCGCCAGAAAACGATGGCACTACTGGGCAAATTAATGTTTTTGACAAAAACGCCCACGCTGCCAAAGATAAGCATGGCCAGTAACAATCTTAGCTCTTGTGCAGTTTGTTTGCCCATAATAGTGCCCCCCAGGCTAGAATTGTTGCCGGACGAAGTATGCTTGGAGCAGTTGATAGAATTCCGGGCTGGTGTAGCCCAGCCGCCAGACAGCCACGCCGGCCAAGCCTTTTTCCCGCACCAGTTCCAGCTTTGGTTTTAGACTGTCGATGCTTTCATACCATACTGTATGGGCATGCCCTTGTTCATCGGTGTAGGTGAAATAAGGGAGCATGGATTTATAATCCCATTTTAGTTCTGGCTTGTAGCGTGATATTAGATCGTTTAAATCATGGACCAGGCTGCCTAGTTCACTGGGGCACCAAAGGACGGTTTTTCGACCGCTGGCAGACCAATCGCGCCCATAAATCCCTAATCCCAGCAGCACTTTATCAGCCGAGATGTACTTTAATGTGTAGTCAACCACATCGCGGACCCAGCAGATGGAAGTTTGGGGTCCGGCTTGTCCCGGGGCATAGTCGTAGGCCATAATAGCTACTTGGTTAGCGGCTTGGCCCAGGGCTGCGTAATCATAACCACGATACCAGCCATAATCCGTGCGAGCCGGTAGTGACAGAGCTAGTTTTTTCCCCTGCCCTTGTATTAGTTGGGCCAACTCTTGAATAAAAATAGTAAAGTCGGGCCCGTCGGCTTCGGTGATCATTTCAAAATCGATATTGACGCCGGTAAAGCCCTCTTCGGTAACCAGGTCGACAATGTCTTGGCTAAGCAGTTCCCGTTGTACCGGGTCAGTTAAGAGACGATGGAGTTTATCGGTATCGTCTTCAAATATTAAAGCGTACACTTCACCAGCGCTGGCCTGTGCTATTTCCAGCACTTCTTCATAGCCATCAGGAGCAGCAATAGCCCGTCGACTGTCTTGCCAAGTAAGTCGGCAATTTTCGTCCAAGGTGTACCACTTAGCGGCTACTCCGGATAAGGAACGATGGTTGGCTTTGTAATCTTGATATGAATGGGAATAGTAATAGCCCAGAATGTAAGCGGTCCTGAGCTTAGTATCGTTGGCGCCGCCACTATCAATGGTAACGGTGCGGCTGTTGTCATCCCAGTGGACTTGAGCGCCAAAAGCTTGACTGAAGAAGCGAAGGGGAACTAAGGTCCGCCCTTGGTTGATGATGGCCGGCACATCCAGCATCGTCGGTTGTCCGTTTACGCAGGCGGTCTCATTACCGATGGGCAAATAAATTACGGAAGTTCCTTTTTCGGCGATGACACGGCGGTTGGTTTCATCCCAATGGACCTGTACACCCAGGGCTTCACCAATGGCTCGAAAGGGGACCAAAGTACGCCCGGCTTCGATTAAGGGTGGGACATCAAACTTGATTGGATTTCCGTTCAGCAATACCTCGATTGGGGTTACTGCTAAGGCGGTGGGGCTGGGGACCAGGGCTGCTGCCAAACCGATAATGAGGACGATAACTGCGGCTCTAATAGGTCGCTGCATGGTATGTACTCCTTTCGCTGTGAATTAGAAGTTCATTTCTTGATATGGTATGATTCGCGCTGGCAGGGTTGTTTCCCTGCCGGGGATGGTGGTATTGACAACCTTTACCAGCAAAGCTATCATTAATTTAGCGTAAATAGCGGGCGGGAAGATGGTTTTATCCGCACCAATAAGTAAAAGGAGCAAGGAAGGTTATGACAGCTATACACTTGGTTACAGACAGCACCAGTTATTTGCCAATGGGGCTCATTGACCGCCATGACATTACGATTGTGCCGCTGCGGGTGAATTGGGGGCTGGAGTCATTCCGGGAAGGGTTGGATATCCAGGGCCGACAGTTTTTTGAGCGCTTGCGCCAGAGCCGCGAATTGCCCACGACTTCACAGCCCCCGGTGGGAGAATTTGCTTCTTGTTATCAAAAATTGGCGGAGCAGGGCGGAACTATAATTTCCATTCATATTTCAGGCGAATTGAGCGGGACTGTGGCAGCAGCAGAAACGGCCAAACGCATGCTGCCTGGACAGGATATCCGGATTATTGACAGCCGCATCACTTGCTTAGGGCTGGGTTTTATGGTGGAAGAAGCAGCTACGATGCGAACCGCTGGCAAAACAGCGGCTGAAATTGAAGCCCGCATCCATGAATTGGTTCCCAATATGACTGCATATCTTATGGCGCCTGACCTAAATTATCTTCATCGCGGCGGACGAATCGGGGCAGCGGCGGCTACATTTGGCTCCCTACTTCAAGTGAAACCGCTTTTGACCATGAAGAATGCCAATGGAGTAATTACTGTGCAAGAGAAGGTTCGAACCCAAAAGAAAGCCCTGGCTCGGCTGGTGGAACTTACGGTGACCGACTGCCAGGGGGTGGATAAAGTGAAAGCGACCGTTTTACATGCTGATAATCCGGCTGTGGCGGCGGAAGTGAACAATGCGCTGCGCGTTGCTTTGCCTGAAGCCGAAATCGTTCCATCGGAGTTTGGCCCTGTGATCGGTACCCATGTGGGACCGGGGGCGGTGGGCATTATTTTTTATAATCAAGGGGCTGGGTCAGAATGACTCTTGTGTTGTTCCGGCTTGCCCTTTTTGGCCGCTGCTGGTTTTAACAGCGATTATGCCCTATACTATAAGGTAGACAAGGAAACAGGAGTCAAAGAAGGTGCTATCGATGGCAGAAGTGTATCTGGACAATTGTGCCACCACTCAGGTGCATTCCGAAGTGGCAAAGTTAATGATGACGGCTTTGAGGGAGGACTATGGTAACCCATCTTCTGCCCACCGCCGTGGCCAAGTGGCAGAACAGATGGTGAAACGGGCACGCCGCCAAGTGGCTGATATACTTCGAGTCAAAGCGGGTGAAATCCATTTTACTTCCGGTGGTACAGAAAGCAACAATTGGGCTTTAATGGGAACGGCTATCACCCTAGCGAAGCAAGGTAAGCGTCTGGTTACTACCCAGGTGGAACATCCATCGGTGCTGGAAGTATTCCGGCATCTGGAGGACCAAGGGTTCCAGGTGATCTACGTTCCCGTAGATGAATATGGATTGATAAAGTTAGGAGAGTTGGCAACTGCCCTTAGTTCGGACACCATCTTGGTTAGTACCATGCATGTAAATAACGAAGTGGGCGCTGTCATGCCGCTGGCAGAAGTGTCGCAGCTTTTAAAAGAAAGGGCAGCCCAGGCCGTTTGGCATGTGGATGCTGTACAGAGTTTTGGCAGACTGCCGCTGTTTCCCCGCGAACTAGGGATAGATTTGGTTTCCATCAGCGGGCACAAAATACAAGGGCCCAAGGGAGCCGGAGCCTTGTTTGTCCGATCTGGGCTGGGCCTTAAGCCCTTGCTTTATGGCGGTGGTCAAGAAGACGGCTACCGTTCCGGTACGGAGAATGTCCCTGGTATTGTAGGCTTGGGCTTGGCGGCAGAACTAATGTGGGCGCAAAGGGAATCGGTAACGCAGCACTGGCTCAAATTGAAGGACCGGTTATGCCGGCAGCTAATGAAGGATATTCCCGATGTTTTCATCAATGGACCCCAAGGTCAGGCGGCGGCAGCTCACATCCTAAACCTTTCCTTTTCCGGGCTTAAGGGGGAAGTATTGCTCCATGCGTTGGAGGATAAGGGAATCTATGTAGCCACCGGGGCTGCTTGTTCCAGCCGCAAGGCCCCTGGTAGCCATGTATTGGCAGCCATGGGATTGCCCCCCTGGCGTCGTGATGGGGCCATACGGTTGAGTTTTTACTCTGGGAACACGATGGACGAGATTGATTACACTGCCCGGTGCCTGGGCGAAATTGTACCGCAGTTGAGGCGAATAATGCAGGGACCGAATAGAAACCGGTAGGTGAAGTGCCATGGGTGAATTGATACTGGCCCGTTATGGGGAAATAGGTCTTAAAGGCAAGAATCGCCGCATGTTCGAAAACCGGCTAATCAAAAGAATGGAGCAATCTCTAACTGGGCTCCCGCTTCAAAATATTAGACGCACTTACGGCCGTATTTATCTAACGATGGTAGGAGAAACAGAAGAGGCTTTGCGACGGTTGACCCATGTATTTGGTTTGGTGGGAGTCAGCCCAACTGTAAGCGCTGGCTTGGATTTGGATCAAATTAAAACGGCGGCAGTAGAAGCCATGAAAGAGGCAGCGGTTGAGGGTTATACTACTTTTAAAGTGGAAACCCGGCGGCCCAACAAATCTTTTGCTCATAAATCACCGGAAATAAGCCGTGAGGCCGGAGCCGAGATTTTACGGCAGGTGTCGGGGCTTACGGTGGATGTCCACCAGCCACAGGTGACGCTGCAAATTGAAGTGCGGGAACAGCGGGCTTATTTGTATTGGCGCCAACTTCCTTGCCCGGGGGGGCTGCCGGTGGGTGTCAGCGGCCGCTCAGTACTTCTTTTGTCAGGCGGTATTGACAGCCCGGTGGCGGGTTGGATGGCCATGAGCCGGGGTTTGGAGATTGTGCCGGTGTATTTTCACAGCTTCCCCTTTACCAGCGATCGCGCCAAAGAAAAAGTGGTGGATCTATGCCGGGTATTGGCTCGCTACAGCGGGCTGATTAAGCTCTATATAATTCCGTTTACCAACATCCAAACGGCATTGCGGGAACGGGGGCGTGAAGATTTGCAAACTATTTTCATGCGACGAATGATGATGCGCCTTAGCCAGGGTGTGGCCGAAAAAGAAAGGGCCGAAGCCTTGATTACCGGTGAGAGTCTGGGCCAAGTTGCCAGCCAGACGGTGGCTGGCTTGGCTGCTACCGAAGCAGTGGTGGACAGGCCGGTGCTAAGACCTTTGATTGGGTTGGATAAACAGTACATTGTTGAGCGGGCACGGGAATTGGAAACATATGAGATCTCCATCCGCCCGTATGATGATTGCTGTACGGTGTTTGTGCCCCGCCACCCGGATATTAATCCAGACCGTGAGCTAGTGGCGGAAAAGGAGGCGGGGTTGGTGCCACCGCAATTGTTGGAACAGGCCTTGACCGAGGCGGAAATATTGTTCGTAACAAACGATTGGGAAGGAAGCTAGTACTACATGGTAAAGAAAAGATACAAGAAACCGAGAAGGAGGAGGGAAAAAGTGCCAGAACCCCCGGTTACATTAATACAACTGGGCGGTACCCGAGAAATAGGGAAAAATATGACAGTAGTGGAATACGGAAATGATATTGTGGTAATTGATGCTGGAATCGCCTTTCCCGATGAAGAAATGTTAGGGATTGACTTGGTGATTCCAAATATCGATTATTTGTTGGAACATAGGCAACGGGTGCGTGGTATTGTCCTGACCCATGGCCATGAAGATCATATTGGAGCTTTGCCTTATATTCTCCCCCGCATGAATGTGCCGGTATATGGTACCAAACTCACCATTGGTTTGGTGAAAAAGAAATTGGAGGAGCATCGCCTGGACCGGCGTTCCAAGCTACGGGTGGTGACACCCGGGAACAAGCCGGTTAAATTTGGTCAAATTGCGGTTGAGTGGATTCGCACTAACCATAGTATTCCAGATGGATGCGCGTTAGCCATTCATACGCCGGCGGGAATCGTTGTCCACTCCGGCGATTTTAAGATCGATCCCACGCCCATAGATGGGCTTCGCACCGACGTCAGCCGGCTGTCAGCCTTGGGGGAAGAAGGGGTATTAGCTCTGTTTGTTGATTCGACCAATGCAGAAATTCCAGGCTATACGGCATCGGAGAAGGTGGTGGGCGACACTTTTGACCAAGTGTTTGAAGCAGCTAAACAGCGGATACTGATTGCTACCTTTGCCTCCAATATCCATCGAATCCAGCAAGCCATCGATACGGCTGTACATTATGGACGGAAGGTGGCCATTGCCGGTCGCAGCATGTGTGAAAACATTGCCGTGGCCGAGGAACTGGGATTTTTAAAAATACCCAAAGGAACTTTGGTGGAGCTGCATGAACTGAATCGGTTGCCGGATGACAAAACAGTCCTACTCACCACCGGTAGCCAAGGGGAGCCCATGGCTGCGCTTACCCGGATGGCTAATAACGACCATCGCCAAGTGGAGATTCGCCCTGGCGATACGGTGATCATTTCGGCAACCCCCATTCCGGGAAATGAGCGCCTGGTGGGGCGTACTATCGATAACCTGTTTCGGTTAGGGGCTGAGGTTATTTACAAAGAAGTGGCTAAAGTCCACGTTTCCGGCCATGCCAGCCAAGAAGAAATTAAGTTTTTAACCAACATGGTTCGACCGGCCTATCTTATTCCTTTCCATGGCGAATATCGGCATCTTGCTGCTTTTGTTAAGCTGGCAGAAGAGTTAGGCTATAGCCCTGAACGGGTGATTATACCGGAAATCGGTGACCGCATGGAAGTGAGCCGAGGCCAGGGTATTATTTCGGGACAGGTGCCTTCAGGATCGGTTTTCATCGATGGCTTGGGCATCGGCGATGTGGGTCATGTGGTCTTGCGGGATCGGATGTCACTGGCTGAAAATGGCGTCTTGGTGGTAGTGGTGGTAATGGATAAGCAGAAAGGCAAGTTTTTATCTGGTCCCGATATTATCACCCGCGGTTTCGTTTATGTACGCGAATCGGAGCATCTGCTAGAACAAGCCCGAAAACAAGCAATGGCGGTGTTGAAAGACATTGAAGACAAAAACATCACTGAATGGGCAGTGATCAAGTCCAAAATCCAGGAAACGCTCGGTGTTTATTTTGAGGCTGTGACTGGGCGCCTCCCGACAATTTTGCCCATCATCATCGAGATTTAAAGTGGGTAGTTAAGCCGGGGGTTTCCCCGGTTTTTTTAATATGGCTCACCTTTCAGTTGGCTTGGGCATATGATGGGGAGAGGACGGGTGAAGGAGGAATGGTCCATGGAGGCCATCAGGCAAGGGGATATTGTCACCCGCCGTTCTTACCAAGAAGATATTTATTTTAAAGTGATAGAGATTATTTTTGAGGATCAAGACAATGCAATAGCACTTTTAAAAGGGCTTGATGTGCGACTGGTGGCCGACGCTCCCTTGTCTGATTTGAAGAGAGTGAGGCCGATTGAATTAAAGGCGTATCGGGAAAAGTTGCTTAGACGCAACGCTGATTGTTTCCACCGCATTAGCCAAAGGCAACACCTGGTCCGTCAACAAGCGGTTCGCGAACTAGCCAAGAACGACGGGAACTATGATTTTTTTGAACTTCCGGGGACTGTGCTTCATTTAGATGGCGATCCAGATTACCTTGACTTTTGTCTCAGCGCTTATAAACAGCTTGGTGTTACTGCGGCTGGGGTAGAGGCCCCGGAAGAACAGCAGCCTCGGCTTGTGGTAGACTTAATTAGGAAGCACGCCCCGGACATTTTAATCCTAACGGGGCATGATGCGCTGCTTAAAGATGCCGAAAGCATTTCTGATCCAACAAACTATCGCCACACGCCATTTTTTTTAGAGGCGGTAAAGAAGGCTCGCGGCTTACTTCCTTGTCGGGACGATTTAATAATTTTTGCCGGTGCCTGCCAATCCAATTTCGAAGCTATAATTGCTGCAGGAGCTAATTATGCCAGTGCACCCAACCGAGTTTTGATTCACTGTTTGGATCCGGTCTTCATTGCCCAAGAGGTGGCCTTTACCCCAGTTGCCCAATTTGTCGATTTGCGTGAACTCATTGGCAGCACCATCACCGGCCAGGAAGGCATCGGCGGTATCGAGACCAGGGGCAAATTTAGACTAGGTTTTCCCAGAGCCAATAGATAGCGAGATTGATGGCCGAAACTTTTACTTATTAAAATTTATTGACACGCTTTTTACCCTATGGTAATCTATAAATGAAAAGTTAATATTTCCATCAAAGTGTTCCGGCGGTCAACATTATCCATTGGGAAATAAACTTAGGAGGGGTTGCCGACCGGATTAACTGGGAACGCGGAGAGCGCTTTACGCTTAACCGCACGGTACCGCCACTGTAGGCGTGTGTCCATTGTTCGTTGGCGCAAGTCAGCCACTGTGATTTATACGGCAAGGCAGAGCAATGGATTGTGGTTTATACCACCAACACGAGAGTCAGGAGACCGGCTTTGATTGCCATATCTAGCCTGCGAGTACGGGAGATAGGGGGGTCTGCGAGAAATCGGTTGCGGAGATGCATTGCGTCTCCGTTTTTTGTTGCTGTTCCCAATGGGCCAACAAAATAATAGACGCTGACAAAGACGCCTTAGCTGGAAGGCAAACTGACTAGGGAGGATTGAATGTGAGGAAAGGTAAGATTTTAGTGCTCGGGCTGGTTCTTGCCCTGTCACTGGCGCTAATCGCCGGGTGCTCAGCCCCTGACAATAATGAGGGCTATGATAATGGTTATGAAGTGGGTATTTCTGAAACCGACCATATTGTCAATACAACAGCCACTGACAAGGTGATTTTAGTGGTTAGCTTTGGTACCAGCTATAACCAAAGCCGAAACCTTACCATTGGTGGCATCGAAACTGCAATCCAAAACGCTTATCCTAATTACCAGGTGCGAAGGGCATTTACCAGTCAAATTATCATCGATAAGCTGGCCAAACGCGAAGGCCTGGTCATTGATAACGTAACTGAGGCGATGAACCGTCTGCTGCTCGATAAGGTTAAGGAAGTTATAGTCCAACCGACCACAGTGATGAATGGCTTTGAGTACGAAGATATGATTAAGGATGTGATGCCTTTTGCGGACAAGTTTGACAGCCTCAAAATTGGCAAGTGGCTCCTGGCTGATGAGGCTGACTATGATGAGGTCAGCGAGCTGATTGTAAAAGAAACCGCAAAGTTCAGGGCCGATGATACAGCGCTTGTATTCATGGGCCACGGCACAGAACATGAGGCCAGGGCCACTTATGTAAAACTTCAGGCTGTCCTGACGGCCAAGGGCTACCATGATTATATTATTGGAACAGTGGAGCGGGGGATCGAGATCGATCAAGTGCGGGAACAGTTGTCCCAAATGGACATTAGCAGGGTGGTTCTGCGGCCGCTGATGGTGGTTGCCGGGGATCATGCCAACAATGATATGGCAGGAGCCGGTGAAGATTCATGGCGGACAATCCTTGAGGAAGATGGATACATGGTAGAAACTGTGCTTGAAGGTCTGGGGCAAATCGAGGGTATACAAGATATTTATATTCGCCATCTTCAAGAGGCAATTGCTGGAGACCCGGTTGAAGCAGTACCAGCGGCAACTGCCGCTGGTGTTACCGCGGCCCGAATTCAAAATGGCAGCTATTCAATCGAGGTTGATTCTGATACCGCCATGTTTAAAATTGTAGATTGCCAGTTGACAGTAGAAGACGAGCAGATGATGGCTGCTATTACGCTGAGTGGTCGCGGATATTCCACTCTTTACATG
>DATERQ010000115.1:0-4866 GCA_035271345.1 bacterium
GGAATATATCGTCTAGCTGGACCAATCTCTGGGGTACAATATCAACGATTGTCACATCAGCCCCCAGTCCGCAGGCTTGACGGGCAGCATTGTAGCCAACTGTACCGCCACCGATGACGGCTACCTTACCGGGCAGAACCCCAGGGACACCGGAAATCAGGGTGCCTTTACCTCCGTTTTGCTTTTCCAAAAAGTGAATCCCGATTTGAACTGACATGCGCCCGGCAATTACACTCATGGGCACCAGCAAAGGTAGCCCGCCGTTTACCAACTGCACCGTTTCAAAGGCAACACCCACCACTTTTTTCCGTAACAGAACCTCCGTAAGTTCTTTTTCTGGTGCCAAGTGTAGGTAGGCGAAAATGATTTGCTCTTCTTTCATTAAATCATATTCAGCTGGTAGGGGTTCCTTGACTTTTATTATCATATCAGCGGCACCATAGAGCTCTTTCGCTGTAGCTAGTATCTCGGCCCCGGCTTCGATATACTCCTGATCAGTAATCCCGCTGCCTAGCCCAGCTTCTTTTTCTACCACCACTCCATGTCCGGCCCCTTTCAAAGCCGCCACCCCTGCCGGTGTCATCCCAACCCGATATTCATTATCTTTGATTTCCTTTGGAATGCCTACAATCATGTCTTCAACTCCTTAACCTTACTTTTCTTAGACAAAGGCAAGACTTGCCCATGCTAGTATTACTTCTACAAAAGAGTCCAGATTCCTGCCAATAGGGTTAATTATTACCATTGTCTTTCAAGTAGCAACCTAGCACTATAATCTGGTTGGTGGTTTAATTATAGCGAATTCTAACACGGCGCTGCTGCTCTAGCACTAGCCAAATCCATCTTCCCCGGCAAAACAAAACCCTGATCACAGCTTTAAATGGGTTTGGGGTCGGATGTTTGTCTGATGATTTCTTACTGGATTTAGGGATTGGGAAGGGTAAAAAAAGGATTGTGGCGCCGTTCGTAGTCAATAGTGGTGGCGGGACCATGGCCAGGATAGACTGTTGTGTCCGCTGGCAGGGTGAACAGTTTTTCCCTAATACCTTCCAATAAATCATCAAGGGAGCCTCCGGGAAAATCAGTCCGCCCGATAGATCCTTGAAACAATGTATCTCCCGTAAACACAAAGTCTGCGGCTACTACGGAAATGCTCCCAGGAGTATGCCCCGGCGTACTGAGTACCGTAAACACAGAATCACCACAGGATATTACATCACCGTCGTTAAGTAATCTGTCTGCTGGGGGACTGGTAGCTCCGCCCGTCATCCAAGACGATAAATTATTTTTAGCTGATAACAACATGGGCGCATCGGCACTATGGATAAGTATTTTTGCCCCCGTTTGTTCTTGCACATACCTGTTAGCACCGATATGGTCACCATGCCCATGAGTATTTATGATATAGCGTAGCCTTAAGCCCTTTTGGTTGGCTACCGCCATTATTTTTTCACCCTCTGCCCCCGGATCTATTACCACTGCCTCCCCGTTAGCAGAACAACGCACCAAATAGCAATTGGCCACTATGACTCCCACCAGTAATCGCTCCACTTTCATTTTTACTTCACTCTTCCTTTCGACTGTCCAACACCAATGTAACCGGCCCCTGATTGTGGATTTTCACCATCATTTCCGTACGAAATTGGCCCGTTTCCACCTTGACACCAGCGGCCCTAGAAGCCTGGACAAACATATGATATAGATGTTCAGCTTCTTTTGGCGCTGCCGCATTAGAAAAGCTTGGTCGCCGGCCCTTACGACAATCTCCTAATAATGTAAACTGGGACACCGCCAGCAATTCACCTCCGGTGCTAAGTAATGAACGGTTCATTCTCCCATCACCGTCCTCGAAAATACGAAGATTAATTATTTTATTAGCCAAATAGGTAGCATCCCGCTTAGAATCCCCCACCGCAATGCCAAGAAGCACCACTAAGCCGGCGGCAATAGCCCCCACACATTGCCCTTTTACTACCACTTCGGCCCTAGTTACACGCTGGATTACGGCACGCACCATCTTACCCTCCTTTAAGCAGGCGATACCCGTTCTACGCTAAATACATCGCGAACAGAGCCTAGACGATCAATAATAACTTTT
Source organism: bacterium (assembly GCA_035271345.1). Classification (GTDB taxonomy): domain Bacteria; phylum Bacillota; class DTU030; order DUMP01; family DUMP01; genus DUNI01. The sequence continues at coordinate 2,099 of DATERQ010000115.1, forward strand.
AGTTCCTCCAAGTCTTTAATCTCCAGCCTCAGGTTAATAATTGCAATCATATCCTTGGTTGTTCGAGCATTAACAGCATTGATCCGGGTTCGCATATCGCTCAATATATTCATTACATCACTGAGCAGTGCTGACCGATCCATGGCGGCTAACTCCACGTCAGCGCTAAAAGATGCCGTTTGGTCATAATCCCAGCCTACTTCAATCAAGCGTTCTGGGTCATTAAGAAAGGCCACGTTAGGACAGTTCACTCGGTGCACAGACACCCCTCGCCCTCGGGTAATATAGCCAATAATAGAATCTCCAGGTACCGGATTGCAGCAATGGGATAGTCGAACCAATAGATTATCGACGCCCTTTACCTTAACTCCTCGGCTTGCATCGGCAGGGTGCGGGCGCGGTTTGAGGTCCGGCATGGTGGTCTTAGGCTGAGCTTCCGGATGTAAGCGGCGGTATTCCTCTCGTAATCTTGTTATAACTTGGTTTACGGACAAACCACCGTAACCAACCGAAGCCAACAAGTCATCGGCGGTTGTGAAGGAAAACCGTTCTAAAACTGCTTCCAACGGGTCTTCGGCCATCAGATCATGGGGCTCAAATCCTAACTTACGAATTGCCTTTTCTAATATTTCCCGTCCTCGGGCAATGCTTTCTTCCTTTCTTTCCTTTTTAAACCAACGTCTTATCTTGGCTTTTGCTTGTGGAGTCCGTACTAGTTTAAGCCAATCGCGGCTTGGTCCTGCTGCGAGCTTGCTGGTCATAATCTCCACAATGTCTCCGTTTTGGAGTTTATAATCTAGTGACACTAAATGTCCGTTGACCTTGGCCCCTATACATCGATGTCCAATATCTGTGTGGATGCGATAAGCAAAGTCAATGGGAGATGATCCAGCCGGCAGATCAATTACATCCCCTTGCGGTGTAAATACAAAAACTTCATCGGCAAACAAGTCAATTCTCAACGTCTCCATAAACTCACGTGCATCACGCAAATCGTGTTGCCATTCCAATAGCTGCCGCAGCCATAACAATTTCTGGTCAAACTCATCAGATTCTTTATTTCCTTCCTTATAGCGCCAGTGGGCGGCGATACCGTACTCCGCCGTCTTGTGCATGTCCCATGTTCGGATCTGTATTTCCAGCGGTTCTCCTTGCGGTCCAATCACTGTAGTATGAAGAGACTGGTACATATTGATTTTGGGCATGGCTATATAATCCTTAAAGCGTCCCGGCACTGGTTTCCATAACGTATGCACTACACCCAAGACGCCATAGCAATCCTTGATATTATTTACAATAACTCGAATAGCCGTTAGATCGTATATTTCACGAAACCTTTTGTTCTGCAAATCCATTTTTAGATAAATACTATACAAATGTTTAGGCCGGCCTTGTATTTCAGCCTCGATACCGATCTCTTTTAATTTGGGGTCGAAAGCGGCTATAACTCGGCTAATATAAGATTCCCGCTCTTGGCGATTCTTGGCCACCTTTTCTACTAACCCATAATATTTGTTCGGTTCAAGGTATCGGAAAGCCGTATCCTCCAATTCCCATTTAATCCGAAAGATTCCCAATCGATGTGCTAACGGAGCATACACATCCAGTGTTTCTTGCGCAATCATTTTTTGCTTTTTCAGCGGCAAGTATTTTAATGTCCTTAGGTTATGCAATCGATCAGCTAACTTTATCAGAATAACCCTAATATCTTTAGCCATGGCAAAGAACATTTTGCGTAAATTCTCCACCTGTTGTTCTTCTTTGGACTTGTATTCTATCCGGCTTAGTTTTGTGACACCATCAACCAAGGAAGCTATTTCCTCGCTAAATTCTTTTTCAATGTCCGCCAGCGTATATCGAGTATCTTCCACCACATCATGTAATAAGCTCGCAGCAATGGTTGTAACATCTAATTCCAGCTCCGCTAAAATCCGAGCTACCCCTAAGGGGTGTTGAATATATGGGTCACCGGAAATCCGAAATTGCCCTGCGTGGGCCAAAGCAGCGAAGTCGTATGCCTTGACCACCAGGGCCAGATCAGTACCGGAATAGTAGTTTTTTATTAGCCTATATAAAACGTCGGGTTTCACGGTAAGCCCCTCTTCCTCTGGCACAATTGCTACCTTAAGTTTAACATAATCAGCAGTTTTCCGCTAATGTCTGACACTCCTTCCACAGCCGAGCTAATGCTTCGGCTAAGATGGCTAGGGGTGCCTGCTTAAAATAGGTCTGTAGTTCCTCGGCTTGGCCGTGTTCCCTACCTGCAACAGTATCGCCTGATTGGAAAAGAAGGCAAATTCGTCCGTTAGCAGGCACTTTAGCCAACTTACGCCGTAGATCCTTCAACTGGGCTGGCGGTTTTCTTAAAACAAGATCACAATTAGACGTCACCGTCAAAACCTTTTCCCCTTTGCTGGAAAAAGGTCGGTTTAACCCTCTCCAATCCACCAACATAGGGGCTTCCGAATCGCTTGGTTGGCAGCGAATCTCAGCTGGAAAAGTTGCGGTTCGGACATCATGAAGCCGAATTTCCAAGTTGCATCTGCCTCGCCATTCAGCTACCACTGCCTGACCAATAACATCCAGCCTGGTTGCAACTGTAATCCTTTCAGCCCGTTCCCCCAATCCAAATCCAATTGCTGGCAAAGTCTGACCCCTTTGTCGCAAAATTAAACGCAAATGGGCTCCGTCGGTTCCCAGTTGTCGAATCTGCTCCGCTCTCACATCCCGGAGGAAGAAGATCGGCCTGGGATTACCATAGCCAAAAG
>DATERQ010000116.1:0-3454 GCA_035271345.1 bacterium
GAATCAGGGATGGGCAGGGCCGGGAATGGCCTGGCAAGCTTGTGGGCGGCGAATTTTATGTTTGTGTTAATGATCTGGTGGAGATGATGCCGGTTAAAGCAAGCATATTAGAAAAAGAAAAACGAATAGAAATTGCCCCTGTCACTCTGATTGATCCTAGCTGACATTATTCGATGCCATCGATCCTGGCAATCGATATCTCTCCCCTTGGGCAGGAATTGGGCTAGAGCAAGTGGAATTAATCTTTAATTGCTTTCCGGGCAGGGGAGGGTAGGTGGGATGATAACTGATGAAACCCTAGTACGTCGTTCACGCAAAGGCGATAAAGAAGCCTTTAGTATTTTAGTGGAACGCTACCAGAAAAAAATATACAATCTCGCCTATCGGTTGGTGAGCAATACTGACGATGCCTATGATATTACGCAGGAAGCATTTTATCGGGCCTATGTTCGGATTAAGAGCTTTCGTGGCGGCTCAAGCTTTGCCACTTGGTTATATCGGATTGCTACCAATGTTTCCTATGATGAGTTACGGAGAAGAAAAAACCGGCCCACAGTCTCCATAGATGACTTTGGCCCCAACAAACCTGCTTTGACTATTGCCGATCAGGCTACCGGACCAGCGGAAGAATGCTTAAGCAGTCTAATTCAGCAACAACTGCAAGAAATGATTTTCTCATTGCCCTTGCAACAACGCGCGGCAGTGGTGCTGCGTGATATTCAAGGGCTATCTTATGATGAGATAAGCCAAATATTGCATTGCTCATTGGGTACAGTAAAATCTAGGATCAGCCGTGGGCGCAGAGCACTAAGGGACAAACTTATGAGTGAAAAGGAACTTTTCTTTTCTAAATCCGTCTACAAGAAATGAAAGGGGGAAGAAGCATGGACTGCCAACTAGTGCAAGAAAAACTGTCTCAATACCTTGACGGCGAATTATTAACCTCCGAAATACAATTGATAAAAGAACACCTCAGAACCTGCACTCGCTGTCAGACGGAGCTTTCTTCCCTAGAACAAACCGTTAATTTGGTGCGGCAGATGGAGCCAATGGTAATTCCTTCCGGATTAAAAGATGAGATTTGGACCCAAATTGAATCCGAGCCCAGCCCATCCTTTTCAATTAAAACAAGACGGCTGGTTCCACCTTGGCCTCAAAATTGGGGGCATTGGGCTCGCTCTTTATCTACAGTGGTAGCAGTGCTACTTGCCGTCGTTCTTGTTGGTAAGACTATTATTTTAGGCTTGACAACAAACTTCAAGTCGGCGGATGATTACTCCAGCCCCAGTGAAGAAGCAGGAGGCGTGTGGAGTCAAAGCGAAGAGTTCAGCACCGATAGAATGACGATGGTCGAAAAGCTAGCCCCACTGCTTGGACAACAAAATGTTGAATCCTTGGTGACAACAACAAGAAAAATCATTAGAACTGCCCACCTGACCTTGATAATTGAAACGCTTGATGTGGCAGCGCCAGCCCTTGAAGATGTCGTGAAAAGAAATGAGGGTTTTGTTCAGGATTCGAACATATCCCGTTACAGTGATGGACGTGAGGCGCGTTATACGTTGCGAGTACCGGCAGTGAGGCTCGACCAGGTACTGGTGCAGTTGGAAACGTTAGGAGAAGTACGGGATAAAGGAACAAGTGCTGAAGATATAACCGAAGAATATATAGATGTTGCGGCGCGGCAACGCAATTTACTTCGCCAAGAAGAACGCCTGTTAACCATATTGGATCAAGCAGCTACAGTGGAAGACATTTTGCAGGTAGAAAACCAATTAGAACGGGTGCGAGGAGAAATCGAACTGTTAACGGGGCGGCTTCGCTACTTAGACAATCGAGTAATTTTATCGACCATCAATGTCGAGTTGCGGGAACGACCCCGTTCAGTAACAACTGTGCAGTTACCGATCAACAATGCGTTTGGCAGCCAACTTAAGGAGTCTTTTACCGGGAGCATTAATCTGCTTTTAAGCTATTTCAGCAGTGCCATTGTATGGTCAGTGGCTGCCTTGCCTTTTTTGCTGGTGGGAACAGGGATAGGGGCTTTGGGATGGTTTTTATTCCTTCGCTTCAGAAAAAAACGATAGTTACTCTTTTTCTTCATTGTTTATTTATTTTCTCCCCCTGCTTTCGCTAGGCAGGGTTTTGCCTTATTAGAAAGGATTTATAGGTTCAATGGTGAAATACTAACATAGTGACATATTCATTGCGTGGGGGTGCCCCTGTGGATTCAAAATTAATTTTAGTGGATGGAAACAGCCTTATTCACCGGGCTTACCATGCCTTGCCGCCGCTTGAAACTGCGTCAGGGCAACAGACTAATGCCGTTTACGGATTTACAACTATGCTTCTGAAACTGCTGGAGCAAGAAAACCCTACTAGTCTGGCCGTTGCTTTTGATATCGGTCGTGAAACTTTTCGAACTGAGCATTATAGTTTATATAAGGCTCAGCGTGAGCAAACCGCAGAGGGTTTATTGGCACAATTTCCTTTGGTTCGAAAAGTTTTAGCTGCTTTCGGTTTGCCTTACTTTGAACGCGAAGGCTTTGAGGCCGATGATATTATCGGCACTTTGGCAATGCAAGGAGCCCAGGCTGGTTTTAAAATCCTTATTGTCACCGGTGATAAGGATGCTTTGCAATTAGTAGATGAGAATATAAACGTACTTTTAACCAGGCGTGGTATAACCAAGCTGGACTTACTGGATCCTGCGGCTGTCATAGCTGAGCTTGGGGTTAAACCGACTCAAGTTCCTGATTATAAAGCCTTGACCGGTGATGTTTCTGATAATATCCCGGGCGTTCCCACCATTGGCCCCAAAAGGGCGGCTAAGCTGCTGGAGCAATTCGATTCAATAGAACACATTTACGAAAATTTATCTCAAATAAATAAGCGCTGGCAAGAACTGCTACTGGAGCATAAGGATCAAGTTTTTCTAAGCCGGGATTTGGCTACGATCCGCTGTGACGTTCCGCTTAACTGTGACTGGAAAGAATGCCGCTTAAAACAGCTTCAGTTTGAACGGGTGGAGCCTTTGTTCCGAGAGTTGGAATTTAACCGATTATTGGAACGCATGTTTCCGCAATCTGCACAAGAAGCTGCCTTGGATATAAAAAGTCAAACTAATTATAGGCTCTTACAAACAGAATCTGACCTTAAGCCTTGGCTTAGAGAGAATATCGCTACTGAATTTAGTTTTCTGGTCGATGAAGAGGAAGGGGAGCCAGCAGGAGTAGCCCTGGCCGCCGGAAAGGCGACCGCTTATATCCCTTGGCCACTAATCCGAACCATGCGTTCTTTTTTTGAAAATAAAAGGTTAATTAAAAATACTTTTCACCTTAAAGCGGCGTTAAAACAATTGGCTCTAGTAAACGTCGCAGTAGAAGGAGCATCAAATGATGTGCTTTTGGCATCATACCTTCTTAACCCTACGTTAGGCGGACAAAGCATCGAC
>DATERQ010000117.1:0-8605 GCA_035271345.1 bacterium
CGGCACTGAAGATGAGGTCAGTGTAAGCGAGCGCGAAGCATTTTTTACCGATCCCGAGGAAGCGGGCCAGTTTGTCCGGGAAACGGGCATCGATGCTTTAGCAGTGGCCATTGGCACGGCCCATGGCCCCTACAAAGGGGAACCGAAATTGGATTTAAACCGGTTGGAAGCGATTAAGGCAGTGGTGGATATTCCCATTGTTCTCCACGGTGCTTCTGGGGTGCCGGCCACTGCCATTAAGGCGGCGGTGGAACGTGGAGTACGAAAAATTAATATTGATACTGAGCTAAGGCAGGCTTTCACTAACAAGATGCGCCAGGTGCTGCTTGCCAAGCCGGATGAATATGATCCGAGGAAGATTCTGGGGCCGGCCCGGGAAGTGTTACAGAAAGCGGTGCAGGAGAAAATGGAGCTATTTGGATCAGTGGGTAAAGCCAGCCAATAGGTGTTCCAGAAAGAGGGCTAAACCGTTTTGGTCATTGGGAGCGGTCACATAATCAGCCTGGCGGCGTACAGCTTCTGGAGCGTTACCCATAGCAACGCCGAGACCGGCGGCTAGGATCAGCCCCAAGTCATTGTAGCCATCGCCGATGGCCACTGTAGCGGAAAGAGGAATCTTAAGGTGGGCAGCCAAGTATTCCATGGTAGTTCCTTTGGATACACCGGCTGGCAACACCTCCAACAGATGGCGACAGGAAGAAGTGGGATTCACCGCCGGGCCTAGTTCGCGTTCGATGATATTGGCCACCGGCTTCAGTTCATCCGGTTTGCCAAGGAAATCAATTTGTTCCGGCTTTAGGGCGGCGATGGCGGCCAGGTCCGGAACTATTCTAGGCTTGACAGTTGAATATTTTAGGTATTCTTTATTCCACGGGGCTAGCCGTTCCAAATAGAGCTGGCCTCGTTTATACAGTTGGCAGGCGCAGCCGGTGCGGCGGGCGATGGCGACCAAGGCGCAGGCCTGGTCGCGGTCTAACTGCCAGCTAATAAGCACTTCACCGGCCGGTGTTTGTAAAACAGCACCATGATTTACAATGAGTGGTAAAGTTAAGCCCAGCTTCTTAGCATAGGGTAGAGTATCGTTAAACAGGCGCCCAGTGGCGAAGGTAGCTTTTAGCCCCCGGTCTTGGACTTTTTTAAGGGCGGTCTCGGTGCTAGGGGTAAGGCGGCCGTCATTGTCCAGTACAGTGCCGTCTAAATCTAAGATCAACAGCCGGTAATTAGGGTTGGCCATCTTTTCACCTCTAAGAAATTAATTGGGACTGGCCTTGGAGGAAAGCTTGTTTCAGGGTTGCCGCAGCCTGTTTGGGATCGGGAGCGGCAACCACGGCCGATACCACCGCCAGGCCGGCGACGCCGGTGGCAGCGGTGGCGGCGGCGTTGTCAATGTTGATGCCACCGATGGCTACAACAGGTATCTTTACAATCCTGCGGATGGTGCGCAATCCTTCCAGGCCGATGGCAGCGCCAGCGTCTGCTTTAGTTGCGGTGGGAAAAGCAGCCCCTACGCCCAAGTAATTGGCTCCGTTTTGTTCGGCTTGGCGGGCTGTTGCCGGTGATGAAGCGGAAATGCCAATTATTTTGTCCGGCCCCATCAGCTTCCGCGCTAGGGTGCAAGGGATATCTTCTTGTCCCAAATGTACGCCGTCGGCATCCACTGCCAAAGCGACATCTATCCTATCGTTGATGATTAACGGGACCTGGTGCCGGTGGGTGACTTTCAGCAAAGCTAAAGCTTCTTTTATCATCTGGCCGCCGGCCTTATCTTTGGCCCGATACTGAATTATAGTGGCACCGCCTTGTATGGCTTCTTCCACGATTTCCACCAACGGGCGCCCCAGGGCCAGGTGTTCATCGGTAAGCACATAAAGGTCATAACAGATATTTATTTTACTCCACCACCTTTAAGGTTTTAATGTTCAGCCGGTTTTTTAGCTGCTCGGGATCAAGCTTATAAATGGCATCTAGCAGATGGGCTTGGAAGGTTCCAGGCCCGTTTGCTTTTTCAGCCGCTATTTCCGCCGCCACGCCATAAGCGGCCAGGCCGCCCGCCGTGGCCAAGAACGAGTCCTGGGCCGTCGCCAGCCAAGCGGCTATAACCGAGGTAGCCATGCAGCCAGTGCCGGTCACTGCTGTAAGCAGGGGGTGGCCGTTGTCGATCCGAACTAGCTCTTCACCATGGGCCACGTAATCATAGCGGCCGGTAACTGCGGCCACAGTGGCATATTTTCTGGCAACGGTAACGGCAATCTGTGAGCGATCATGATCCAAAGCTGCTTCATCCAAATGGTCATCGGGCCTGGCATCCACACCTCGGGGGCGCCCTCCTCTACCGGCTAAAAAACTCATTTCAGAACTATTGCCACGGATGGAAGTGGTTTTGATTTGTTCCATAACTTTGAGAATCATTTCAGTACGAAAAGGGGTACTTCCCACAGCTACTGGATCTAAAATAACAGGAATATCATTATCGTTAGCTGCTTCCCCAGCCGCCAACATGCCAGCCACAGAATCTAGCGCTAAAGTGCCGCAGTTTAACACCAAGGCCTGGGCGTTTTTCGTCATGGCAGCGGCATCTTCCACCGCCCCCATCATAACCGGAGCAGCACCGGTGGCTAAGGTGATGTTTGCTGTTATGTTATGCACCACCAGGTTGGTTATATGGTGGATAAGGGGTTGCTGTTGCCTTACTTCTTTATTCAATTGGCAGATCGATTCGATCCAATCCATTACTAGACCTCCTAAAAATAAAAATAGCACCGCTTTCTCGGAAGAGGGTGGGCGCTGTTTTAAGTGCCGTCCCACTTCCCTCCGCTGGCATTACCCAGATCAGGTGCAGGGTCCAGGGATTTGGTCCCTTATCTCAGCCCAATAATATGAGCCCCCCTAGCAAAACAGACAAGCATATTGTTTGTAATATTATTGTTCTTGGCCGGATGAAAAAATCCTGCTTTTAGGCCCAAAAGAGACTATTATCTAGAGGCCAGTCTGTCCCTTCCGTTCTTCACATAAAGATATTCATCCAGGGTCAAACTACAAAAGGACAGTTCGGGATCAAATGGGGTGATGGCAGATGGGGCTGTGGCAGCGTTTTTGGGGCCGACGCAAACAGAGAGTTGAAAAGGCATTGTCGTTGGACGACAATATGGTTATTAGCGACCGGCAAGCTAGACTAAATACAGAGCTATCCCACAACTTAGACGCCAATATAAATATTATTACGGAACTTTATGGCAACAGTGCTGATCTAACCATCCATCCTTTTAAGGCTGGCCCCGATCAGATACCAGGGGCGGTAATAGTGCTGGAAGGGTTGGTAAGGGAGGATTCAATTAAGGCTATACAGCGTGTGATCTTAGTGGACAGCCTGAAACTTGGACTTGAGGCTCCAAAACCGCAGGAGTTTTATCAGTTGCTTAAAGAACGACTATTACCAAACTATGACTTAACAGAACTGGATAACTTTGATCAGTTATGTGAGAATTTATCGGCTGGACATAAGATACTCCTGCTCACTGGTGTGGCCAAAGCGTTGGATTGTGGCGTAGAGGGATACCAGACCCGCGCCATTGAAGAACCGACGGCGGAAACGGTAATTCGTGGACCCAGGGAAGGCTTTATCGAAAACATCCGCACCAACACCGCTATGATCCGACGGCGCCTTAAAACCCCCAACCTATGGATTGAAAGCTACACCATCGGTGATTTAACCAGGACAGAAATTAACCTTGCTTACGTTAAAGGGCTAACCAATGAGAAATTAGTGGCTGAAGTCCGTTCCCGCCTGCAACGAATAGATATTGACGGGATTTTAGAAAGCGGTTACATTGAAGAGTTTATAGAAGATGACCCTTTTACCGTCTTTCCTCAAATGATTCGCACGGAACGCCCCGACCTAATTACAGCCGGCTTATTGGAAGGCAGGATAGCCGTTTTTACTGAAGGAACCCCATTCGTTCTTCTGGCACCAATTAACTTGTGGGAGCTACTGCAGGCGCCGGATGATTACTATGAACGAGCAACTATTGCCATGTTTATCCGCAATCTACGTATCTTCGCTTATTGGTCTTCTATATTGCTACCCGGGGTCTATGTTGCCATTGTTAATTTTCACCATGAGTTTTTACCGACCGAATTAGCGCTGAGAATTGCTGCCACCAGGGAAGGGGTTCCTTTTCCAGTGCTGGTAGAGGTTCTTATCATGGAATTGGCTTTCGAAATGTTACGCGAGGCGGGAATTCGTTTGCCCCAAGCTATTGGGTCAGCCATTAGTATTGTGGGGGCTCTGATTTTAGGCGAAGCAGCTATTAGGGCTGGCTTGGCTTCACCTGCCGTTATTATTATTGTGGCCATGACCGCTATCGCTTCATTCACCGTGCCCGCTTTTGATTTGGGTATTTCCGGCCGTTTGTTGCTGTTTGTATTCTTAGTTTTGGGGGGAACAATTGGCTTGTTTGGTATTCAGTTGGGATTGTTGCTGCTATTAATCCATTTATGTTCTTTACGTTCCTTTGGTACCCCTTATTTCGTGCCCATGGGCCCGCTAGTGGTGGCAGATTGGGGTGATGTTTTTATCCGGACCTGGTGGTGGAAGATGCTGCGGCGGCCGCGGTTGGTAGGCAGCCAGGAACTTGAGCGGCAGCCGCCGGGGCAAAGGCCCCGGCCCAAGTCCCGGGATGAGGATGGTGACTATGAAAATAAAAGCTAAAATTGCTAACCGGCAACTGGCATTCATACTGTTTATGATGCGGACCACGGTAACCATCGCTCTTTTGCCGGTTCTTACCACTGCCGATGCAGCGCAAGATGCCTGGTTGGCGGCAATTGCAACTTTTATTGGTTCGGCCCTAATGTTAATAGCTATTTCGGCTTTAGGGGTTCGCTATCCTGACCAAACCCTGGTTCAATACGGGGCTAAATTGGTCAGTAGCTGGCCGGCCAAAGTAATATCACTGGTGATTTTATCGGCCTTACTTGTAATTGCCGCCACCGATGTGCGTATCTACGGAGAAATGTTAATTACCGGCTTTCTGGTTCAAACTCCCCTCGTTTTTATTACTGCTGGCATGGTTTTTGCGGCGGCAGTGGCGGCTTGGCAGGGGATCGAAGTTATTGCCCGCGTGGCCGGGGCCTTGTTCCCGGTGTTTTTGCTTATGTTAACCCTTAGTTTAACCATGGTACTGCCTTTGGTGGAACTGAAAAATTTACAGCCAGTATTGGCCCGGGGCCTTATGCCTGTAATAAAAGGAAGTATCACCCCCACTGCGATCGCGGCCCAGATGCTGGTACTCACAATCCTTATTCCAGCCTTGGAGAAGCCGAGAAGGGCTACAGGCACCGCCTTGTGGGCCTTGCTTGGATCATCGTTGGTGTTGGTACTGATAACCATTGTTACGGTGGGAATACTGGGTTCGGACCAAGCAAATCGCTCCATCTTCCCCTTTTATGTGATGGTACGTTCAATAGAGGTAACTGAATTCATACAACGAATTGAGGCCTTACCGGTGTTTGCCTGGGGCTTTGGTCTTTTCGTTGGAATTGCTACTGCTTTATACTGTCTGGCCCAGGGACTGGCGCAAGTTTTGGGCTTGTCGGACTATCGGCCGCTGGTTTTTCCCTTAGCCACCATCCAGACTGTTTTTTCCGTGCAAGCGTATAAGGATGTGTTTGAGCTCCTGTCTTTTTTTAAACCCAATATTATCGCGCCCTATGTGTTGACCTGGTTTGTCTTATCCCTAGTGCCCTTGTGGGTAGCCCATACTATTCGGCAGCTTTTTGTCCAAAAGGGTGAAGACTGATGGCGGTAGGGAGTTGGTATTGTGTTTTCGGCGGGAAACAACAACGAAGGTTACTCATTTTATTTTTGTTACTTGCCATTGCTTGTGCTGGTTGCTGGGACCGGCGTGAACCTGAGCTGCTGGCCTTTGTACTTGCAGTCGGGTTTGATAAGGACAGGGACAGCGGCGATTATAAAATAGTGGCCCAAATATTTAACCCCTTGGCCATGAGCCAACAATCTGGGGGTGAAGGAGCAGGGGGCCAGGATAAGAGACCGTCATGGGTAGTGGAGGCCACTGGCCGTACTCCTTTTGAAGCGAGGAAAAACCTGGCTCCCATGGTGAGCCGGGAGCTGTTTTGGTCTTATGCCAGGGTGGTGCTAATTTCAGAACAATTGGCTCGTGAGGGTATTAGACCGGTCATGGATTTATTGGAACGGGAGCGGCAATTTAGGCTTATTGCGCGACCATTAATTGTCGAAGGTGATATTTCTAAAGCGCTAGTAAGCGAGTATCCCTTAGAGGGCTGTAGCGGGCAGGCGTTATTGCGGCAACTAGAAACCGGTGACAAGATGCGTTCCATCGCCCCAGTAATTGAGACGAGGGAGTTGATAAATATCCTTAGTCAGCCCGGTCGCGATTTGCTGATAGCTCGACTAGGGGTGCGCAATCCCAAGAAGGGCGTACTCGGTGAGCGAAAATTGGATGAAGATGAAAAAATAGTGGCGACGCCACCACCGATATATCTTGGTGGTGGAGCCGCTTTCCGCGGTGATAAAATGGTAGGCTGGATTGGAAACCGAGAAGCCAGAGCCCATCATTGGGTGCTGGGTAAGGTTAGACGGGAGACGCTGGTGGTGGAATCCCCTTTAGACGGCTTGCCGGTTTCAATCGAAGTATTCCGGGCCCAATCCAATATGAAGCCCAAAATTAATGGTGATAGAGTGACCATGCAAATAAAATTGCAGGTGAAAGGCCGAATACAGGATCAAGTGACCGCCAGCGATTTGGTCTCCAATCGGGAGGCCTTATCCCGGCTGGAGTTGCGCTTTGCCACCTTGATAGCCAACGATATAAAAGCCGCCGTTAAGCAGGCCCAGGAACTGAATAGTGATTTTTTAGGGTTTGGCAATGTAATTTATCGGCTTCAGCCACGGGAATGGGAACAGCTTAAATCCGATTGGCCGCAACTCTTGTCCCAAATGAAGCTGGACCTTAATGTCGAGGCCAAAGTGACAGTGGCCGGGCTGATTAAAGAACCCGTCAGGATAAAGTAGGGGGAGTCTAAACGGTGCAGGAATTGCTGATGGTGGTGGTTGTGATGGTTTTGATGTTGGCCTTTCAGTTGCCACTGCTGATAAAAGAAAGGCAGTGGGGAGAATTGGCGGCCTTTTTGACCCTTTGGCTGGTAGCATCTGTGTATGCGTCATTGTTGGCATTAGATGTCGAGCTTCCCAGACAGGCCCAAATTCTGATCAAGTTACTGGGGAGTAAATAAAGCGTAGGGAAGGGGTTGGCCATCAGGTCTCTTTCAAGGAGAGGCTAATCCGGTTCCGTTTCGGTTCCACTGACAAGATACGAACTTTTACCACCTCCCCTACACTGACTACATCGAAGGGTGAATGAATAAAATGGGGGCTTAGTTCGGAAATATGGGCCAAGCCGTCATCATGAACGCCAATGTCGATAAAGGCTCCAAAGTCAGTGATGTTGCGCACCGTGCCCCAGAGGATCATCCCTGGCTTAAGGTCTTTTAGTTCCAGCACGTCAGCACGGAGAAAAGGAGCCGGCAGTTGGTCTCGAGGATCGCGTCCCGGCTTTTTTAGTTCATGGATAATGTCTTCCAGGGTTGGAACCCCGATCTGAAGCCGCTGGGCTAAAGCATTTATTTCTGAAGCAGGAAAATGCTTATGTTTTAGTTTCGACAAAGGATAAAGATTTAAAATTTTGCCGGCGTCTTGATAATTATCCGGATGGACAGCGGTGTGGTCCAGAATGTTGCTACTGTCTGTTATTCGAAGAAAACCGGCACACTGTTCAAAGGTTTTTGGGCCCAGACCAGGGATTTCCAGTAGTTCAGCCCTGGTTTTAATGCCCTTGTTGTCCTGGCGATATTGGACAATGTTATTTGCTACCGCGGCCGAGATGCCGCTGACATAAGACAACAATGCTGGCGAAGCGGTGTTGACATCAACGCCGACGCTGTTGACACAATCTTCCACCACCTCGACAAGTTTTTCTGCCAATCTTTTTTGGTTGACGTCATGTTGATATTGGCCTACTCCCAGTGATTTCGGATCGATCTTTACCAGCTCGGCCAAAGGATCTTGCAGCCGGCGGGCGATGGAAACGGCGCCGCGGATGGAGACGTCGAGATCGGGGAATTCTTCACGGCCTAGTTTCGAGGCCGAGTAGATTGAAGCCCCGGCTTCACTGACAATGGCGTAACTTAGGGGCCGATCAGCATCTTTGATCGCAGCCGCTAAAAACAGTTCGCTTTCCCGGGAAGCGGTGCCGTTTCCCAGGGCGATCACATCTACTCGATGGCGCCCAATAAGCCCCAGGATCTGTTCCTTGGCTTCTATTGCTTTGTTTTGAGGCGGGGTGGGGTAGCAAACAGCATCCTCCAAAAGATTGCCACCGGGGTCGACGACAGCCAGTTTGCAACCGGTGCGATAAGCAGGGTCGAAACCCAACACAACCTTGCCTTTCAGGGGCGGCGATAATAACAAGCTTTTAAGGTTGCGGCTAAAAACAGTGAGTGCTTGCGCTTCGGCTTTATCCGTAAGCAAGTTTCGGATTTCACCTTCAATGGCAGGGGCAATTAG
>DATERQ010000118.1:0-35790 GCA_035271345.1 bacterium
CTTTTTAACTTTTGCAAAACCATGGCTGAAATCTCTTGGGGGGTGTAGTCCTTGCCGTCAATATTTGTTTTATCGGTAGAACCCATACGCCGTTTTATCGATAGAACTGTACGTTCAGGGTTCGTTATCGCTTGCCGCCAGGCCACTTGACCCACCATGCGCTCGCCGTCTTTGGAAAACGCCACTACGGAAGGAGTAAGCCGACTTCCTTCGGCATTAGTGATAATAATCGGCTCTCCACCTTCCATAACCGAAACAACAGAGTTCGTTGTGCCCAAATCAATACCAATGACCTTTGCCATTCTATTGTTCTACCTCCTTGATGTTAGCTGGCTCGCCTATTTGCAACCCCTCGTCGTCGTTTTCCGGCGGGCGCGGCCCTATCTTAACCAACGTCGGTCGTAGTACACGGTCGTGGTAACGCCAACCCCGTAGCAGCTCTTCCACAACCACTTCCTCTTCCCCTTCATCCCGAATTAAAACCTCTTGTTGTTTAGGATCAAATGGGTGCCCAATACCAGGATTTAAGGGGGAGACTCCTTCCTTATCAAGTAAGTCCATAAATTGGCGCAACACTTGGTCTATTCCTTCCAGTAGTGGGGACGTCGGTTCTGCCTGTCGACCAGCTTCTCGGGCTCGTTCCAAATTATCTATTACCGGCAATAACTTCTGCAGCAACTCTTCGTTCGCAAACTTTAACCGTTTATTCCGTTCCCGTTCCACGCGACGGCGAAAATTAATGAAATCAGCCTGCAACCTCGCCAGTTGGTTTTCATATTCTGCTATTTTTTTTGTGGCTGCCTCAAGTACAGCAATGGTATCATTATCTTCGACTGCGTTTACCTCTGTGTCACTAGTTTCCGGGTCGGTAAGAAGTGTGTCTTGTTCAGAGGCCGGAACCGAAGACATGGAGCTGTCCCGATCTTGTTTAACTTCATCTCCAAGCTCCCTAACCACCAACTCATCACCCCAAAATTAAAAATCTAGAGCCGTTGCCCCAATATCACCTTGGCTGACATTTCCAGGCGGACTAATGGGATCCTTTCGTTTAATGATAGTGTCTATGCGCAATATCGCCTCAGCCACTTCCCCAGCCGCCTGGAGGGCATACGTTTTCACTAAAGCGGGATCAATAAGCTTGAGCTCCTCTGTAGAAGCTATTTTCCCATCTTCCGAGTTCATGCCAATATTATCGTTTCCGGTACTGAGTTGAGTGGCCCATACTTCTTCCACCTTCTCCAAGGGGTTAAACCCGGCATTGGAAGCAATCTGAGCCAAGGGACGCTTCAAGGCTTCCACCACAGCATCCACACCATAAGCACTCATGCCCCTCATTTCCTGACGACTAGCGGCCAATTCACGGGCAACAGCAATCTCCACGGTACCGCCACCAGGAACAACGCCACCTTTTATCGCCGCTTGGAGTGACGAAACGGCATCACGAGCAATACGCTCACGTTCTCCAACCACTTCTTCAGTGGCAGCCCCCACTAACATGGTAGCCATAGGCTTCCCGCTCCCACCTAGAATGCGTACCTGCCCTAGCCGCTCATCTTCATAGACATCGGTGGCAAAGCCGAGATAATCCACCAAATTTGAGGCTGGCTTTTTTAAAGCCGACCGTTTGAGCAATCTAGCGCCAGTATGTTCAGCCACAGACCACAAAGAATCGCCGGCCAAACGGTCGACCACAAAAACACCGGCATCTGTAAGCACTTCCTCGGCAATAGTATGAACCGAATGACCAACAAGCACCAGACCTATCTCTAAATCCACTAACTTGTTTAGATTGTGCCGGAACTCCTCCTGCAACTCTAAATACTTTTTAAAACCAATATCTGTACCCAGAGCCTCTTCTTCGATTTCCTCAGGATCTAAAGCATCGTCTAAAACCAGCACTTTTACATTTTCTTTTTTTTCTGGCATTTGACTGCTAAGTCGCTCTCGGTTCAGGACTAATCCCATAAATACCTCGTTGTCGGCCCCCTCCTGGGCTATAATAGTATCCGCCAACCGGTAGTTATCATCACGAATTGTTTCTTCGCCCACCAGCCGGGCGGCTTTCACTGTTAGTTCAGCTATATCCTTATTTTCCCTTCCCGCAATATAGGCGATCCGTTCCAAAACAGGATCGTCTATTCGTTCCACCGGGCATGCGTGTTTTTTAATCATTTTAAGGGCTTGTTCAATACCGTATCGCATCCCTTCGATCACACGGACCACCGGAACACCGCGCACCACATGGTTCACCCCTTCGCTTACCAGGGCTTTGGCCAAAATTGTACAGGTGGTGGTACCGTCACCTATTTCATCTTGTTGGGCCCGGGCTACATTGATCAGCATCCGAGCCGCCGGGTGATTTACATCCATTTGTTCAAGAATTGTAACTCCATCGTTGGTAATGGTAACCTCGCCAAAACGATCCACCAACATGGTATCCAACCCTTTTGGCCCCATAGTGCCTTCTATTGCTGCAGTAATAGCCCGAATAGCACTGGCATTGGAAATCAGAGCAGCCAAGCGTTCGTCCACTTCAGCTCCCCCGGTTTCTGGCTTCATTCATACCTACTCCCTTCTAACTGTTTCTTTGTCAAAACATGCAGCATCCCTGGTCAGTTATCGTCTTGTGCTGAAAAAGTCTCTTCCAGGCAACAAGCCATGTGTTCCAGCACCAAAATTACATGGGCATAGTCCATCCGCGTCGGTCCTAACACCGCCACAGTTCCAGTAGACCTCCCGTTGATAGTATAGGTGGATGACACCACTGTACAATTTTGCACCACTGGCAATCTGTTCTCCCGGCCAATGGTTATGGTAATCCCCGGTTCGCGTTGCAAAAGCTGTAACAACAATGCCTCTTCCTCGAATAAAGCCAATAAATGACGTACCTTCTCTAAATCCTGAAACTCAGGCTGCGCCAAGATGTTATGAGTGCCACCAGTGAACACCCGGCTCCGACCGCCGGCCTTAAGCCAACCCATTAGTGTTTCGGCGATCTGGGTTACTAAATTATGGCTGAGAGTGTGTTCTTCCAGCAACTCTAAGTACACTTCATCCAACAGCCGGCCGGTAATCTCCTCCATAGGCCTACCGGCTAAACGACAACTGAAATAAGCTGCCAAGGTCTCCAGGTGTTCTGGCTCCACCTCAGGTGGCAATACCAAAACCCTGTTTTCCAGCTGTCCATTATCTGTAAACAGAAGGGCCAAAACCAACTGCTGGCTTAAATGGACCAGTTTAATTTCGACTAACCGGCCAGTGTGAATGCGGGGGCTGGTGATTAAGCCGACGTAACTGGAAAGTTGTGATAATAGCCTAGAAGCCGTGGCCAATACCAAATCTGCTTCACGAGCGCCGGAATAAATAAATTCATTCAACAAATTCTGTTCCGAATAGGTCAGTCGATCTTCCTCCATTAAATGGTCAACATAAAAGCGATATCCGTGGTCAGATGGAACCCGGCCAGCTGACACGTGGGGCTGTCTCAAATAACCCATTTCCTCCAAATCGGCCATTTCATTTCTAATAGTGGCCGTGCTAACACCAAGGTTGTGGCGACGGGCAAGAGTGCGAGACCCAACCGGCTCAGCAGTATTTACATATTCCGCTACGATCGCCTTTAATACTTCCCGCTGGCGTTCGGTTAACACTTTCCCCACCCCCAAGATTTGTTTTGTTAGCACTCTCAGTAGGAGAGTGCTAACAATCCCTCTTCAAGATAACACCAATATACGCCCCTGTCAAGAAGGATCGTCCGGCAAAAAAGACATCGCCACTTGGTTAGCCAATAACAAGCCTCTGGGACTTAGACGCAACCGTCGCTCATCGATCTCGATTAGACCATATTTCGACAGCCGCTTTATAACTGTTGGATAAGCTTCAACTATATCCTGGCCAAACCGTGTCCTAAAACGCCACCGCGACAGACCCCTTTTCAGTCTCAAAGCCAGCATTACCGTTTCTGCTTGTTCCAGTTCCGCCGTGACCCGTTCGCGTTCCTCGATTGGGAGCCACCCCCGTTCCAAACATTGGATATAGCGGGTCAGATCTCTGGCATTGGTCCAACGTTCCTTTTGCAAATAGGACACCGCCGCTGGTCCCAACCCCAAATAAGATTCGTTCTGCCAATACAATATATTGTGCCGGCAAACAAATCCCTGCCGGGCGAAGTTGGAAATTTCATACTGTAAAAGCCCGGCTTTGGTAAGAATATCCTGGGCTACATAATACTGTGCTATCTCCAGTTCCTCAGGGCAGGGGGACAACTGTCGCAATGCAAATAGAGTTCCTTCTTCGATAGTCAATCCATAAGCAGAAATATGGTTCGGTGTCAATGCCACTGCTTCACTGAGTGTCTCCTGCCAAAGATTCTTGCTTTGGCCCGGGATTCCATAGATGAGATCCAAACTCATGTTGTCGAATCCCGCCTGTCTCCCTTGCTGCCAAGCTGCCTTTGCTTTAGCACCAGAATGAGTTCGCCCTAAAAACTGAAGTAGGTTATCATCGAAACTTTGCACACCTAGGCTCAATCTATTTACTCCAAATTGGTGCAATATCGACAGTTTTTCCCTAGTAAGGGTATCAGGATTTGCTTCCACCGACCATTCTGCATCAGCCCGGCGAGGAAAAATAGCAATTATTCCGCACAACCGTTCAAGTTCTTCCACTGCTAATGCTGTCGGTGTGCCGCCGCCGATATAAATTGAACCCACCTCCCGACCATCAAGCCAGGAGGTGATATATAGCCGGGCTTCTCGTTCTAAGGCCTGTAAATATTGCTGAACCGCCTTCGTACTATAAGGCTCGGAAAAAAAATCGCAATAATAGCATTTGCTCCAGCAAAAGGGTACATGAACATAAAGTCCTATCCCGGTAACCATTAATCCACCTTGAGTACGGCCATGAAAGCTTCTTGCGGAATCTCCACATTTCCTACTTGTTTCATTCTCTTTTTACCCTCTTTTTGCCTTTCCAACAGCTTACGTTTCCGAGTTACATCACCACCGTAACATTTGGCTAACACATCTTTGCGCAAAGCTTGTACAGTCTCCCGCGCTATAATTTGATTGCCGATGGCAGCTTGAATTGGTACATTGAATAACTGCCGGGGGATTAAACTTCTCAGCTTCTCCACCAAACGTCGCCCTTGCTGCTGGGCCCGTTCGCGGTGAACAATGATGGATAACGCATCCACAGGCTCGCCGTTGATCAAAATATCGAGCTTGACCAAATTACCTGGTCGGTGAGCTAGATATTCATAATCCAAAGATGCATAACCGCGAGTGCGGGATTTTAGTAAATCGAAAAAGTCGAATACTATTTCAGATAAGGGTAGGTCATACGTAATAAGAACTCGGGACACATCTAAATATTCCATATTGTGATATTGGCCCCTTTTTTCCTGGGCCAACTCCATCACTGCCCCAATATAATCGTCCGGGACAACAATAGTAGCGCGTACAAATGGCTCAGCCAGACTTTCAATTTCGGTGGGGGGTGGAAGTTTCGCCGGACTGTCCATAACTAAAACTTCGCCCCCGGTTTTGGTGACTTCATAACCTACGTTTGGAGCTGTAGCAATAATGTGGACACCGAATTCCCGCTCCAGTCGCTCTTGCACTATTTCCATGTGGAGTAGCCCCAAGAAACCACACCGAAAACCAAATCCCAACGCTGCTGATGTCTCCGGTTCAAATGCAAGAGCAGCATCGTTAAGCTGCAACTTTTCCAGGGATTCTCGCAGTTGATGATAATCATTGGTCTCCTGTGGATACAGACCGCAAAACACCATTGGACGCAAATGCCGATAACCAGGGAGAGGCTTGCTCACGCTATGATCGGGGTCGGTGATGGTATCGCCAACACGCGCATCGTGGATATCTTTTATTCCAGCCACCAAATAGCCAACATCGCCAGGCCCAAGTTCGGATACTGGAACCATATTACGACCGAACACCCCAACCTCGTCCACTTCATATTCTTTGTCAGAGGCCCAACACTTAATTTTTTGCCCAGCCTCAATGCTACCTTGCATGACTCGAATATAGGCGATAACACCACGATAAAGGTCGAACTTAGAATCGAAAATAAGTGCGGCTAATGGATCTGTTTTTTTGCCTTTGGGGGGAGATATCCTGAGGGCAATGGCCTCTAAGATTTCTGGCACCCCTTCTCCCGTTTTAGCACTGCAAAGTATGGCCGAGTCCGGTCCCAAACCCAGCACATCTACCAGCTCTTTTTTAACCAAATCAGGATTGGCCGCCGGCAAGTCCATTTTATTGATAACAGGAATGAGGGTCAGATCATGCTCCAAGGCCAGGTAAGCATTAGCCAGCGTCTGGGCCTCGATCCCTTGGCTAGCATCAACTACCAGCAAAGCTCCCTCACAAGCAGCCAAGCTACGGGAAACTTCATAGCTAAAGTCCACGTGCCCTGGGGTGTCAATAAGGTTGTAGCAGTATTTTTTTCCGTCAGGGCCGGAATAAGTAAACTGCACCGGCATTAGTTTAATGGTGATGCCCCGTTCCCGTTCCAAATCCATTTGATCCAGCACCTGATCCTGCATTTCCCGGTTTGAAAAAGCCCCCGTGTGTTCCAAGATTCTGTCGGCTAAAGTAGATTTGCCATGGTCGATATGAGCGATGATACAAAAATTGCGGATATCGTTTGTATCGGTCATGAAATTCCGCCTTCCTCTGCCCTTGCTATCGAAAATTATACCATTTAGCTTTATAAGCAGCAACCTGAACCCCGATTCATTAGCCTTCAGGCCCCCTATCCAGCCACGCTTTCAAAGCTAGAGCCAAGTATTCTGCTCCTAGCATTGCCTCCTCCACTGTATTTTGATCGCCGCCGATTTCAATTAGAAGTAGCTGCGGATGTAAGTGTTGATTAAAGCGGGCCTGGTCGGTTTTAATCCCACGCGATAACCCTGGAACCGACCTTTCCAATTGTTCCTGCAGTTGTACGGCAAAGGCATAGTTTTGGTGCCAATTCGGGTGTTCCAACCCCAGTTGGTCAGTCCCGACAATAATATAAACGCGTCCTACCTGTTCGCCTCCTATTTCAACAGTGGTAAGACGGCGTGATTTCTCATTATCGCGGCTGGGAGCATCGCGATGGATATCCAAGACTACGTCCAAATTGGGGTTTCGTTTTAGTAACTCGGCAACCGTATCTGCTGACCGCAAATAAGCCTCACGAAATACATCAGCATCATGTACAGTGGTGTCATGTACACAACAAATGTCGTGTTTCGTTTCCAATTCTTGTGTTAATTTCCGGCCTACGGCCACTATACCTGCTTCTCGGTCATAAGTATGAGTATGCCCACACGTGGATACGTAATCCTCACAAGTGTGGGTATGGTAAATGGCTACCCGGGCAGGTCCCTTAGCAATAGTTGTTATTACCGATTTTGCCATCTGTCGTGTCGTAGGTTCTGATACCGTCTTATCCTGCGCTGGATCCAGGCCTACATTTTCAGGTTCTGATGGTGACGGGCATCGATGGCCACCTCGCGCCGCCACTTGAAACCAACCAAATTCCGCTTGCATCAAATCTAGTGGTTGCAAGCCCAGTTTCAACCGGGTTGTATTAGGGTAAAGCCAGAACAGAAAATTATTGGTCCTACCCGGGTCAGAAGATTGATACCAGCAGGATAACGGCAGCTCTTGGCTGACAATCCACATATAATCCATTTTAAAGCTGTCTAGAATTGAACTCAACCAGCCGACCCTGATCTTATTTTGATCTTTATGAGCCAGAGCAGGCACCACTGGCGGGGAAAGAACGCCCAGGTAAGGCTTACCAATAACCGCTAAACTGATCATGAAGAACATTATGGTTACCAGCAGCACGCCTTTCATAAAGGGCAGCGCTAGCCGCCCTCGCTTAATAATTGCTGCCCAACGCATTGGCCTCACCCCCTTGGCTCCAGTATGTCTCCTTAGCAAAGCCCAAAGGCTGTTGGGCCAACTCCATATACTAAAAGCGTATTCCAGCCCCGATAGTTATAGACCTCAGCCTTTGGCTTGCGTTCCCGTTCCCTTGCTTTTCCCATAACCCCATGGTACAATGTGCTAGTAGTTCACAGATTCGTTAAGTTTAGTCTGGGGGTGAAGCAATGGCAAATATAAAATCAGCCCGCAAAAGGGTCCGTATTAGTGAAAAACAACGGCTTAGAAACAGCATGGTAAAGTCGCGTCTGCGTACTGCGGTCCGGCGCTTCCATGAAGCCGTAGTTATTAATGACCCCGAGCAGGTAAAGCAGGCACTTAATAACGCTTTCAGCGTCATTGACAAAGCTGCCACTAAAGGTGTAATCCACAAAAACAAAGCTGCCCGACAAAAGGCGTTGCTGTCAAGGCAATTGAATACCATGGAAACGGCAGTGGCAGAATAAACCCCTTCCTTTCCCTTATAATAAGGAGCTCAGGAAGGGGCTTCCTGTCGGGTCTGAGCACAATGAGTTTTGGCTTACTATCTATAATAATATTGCCTCTTCCAGCACCAATTTAGGCTCTAAACTGGTGCTTTTTAATTTCTCATCGGCGGCGGCCAGTTTTCTGATAAGACGATAAATCTCACCCCAGCTAAAATGACGGCTTTGGGCCACAGCCTTTTGGGCCACATACGGATGTATTTTAAGCATTTTTGCTACTTGTTGGGGTGCAATTTTTTGCTCCAGAGCCGCTTTTGCTGATCCCACAATGCGCAGTTGATACGCTAATAAGCCCACTAAACCGATTGGCCTTTCCCCTTGGCGGAGTAGCTCCTGAAGGGCAAACAATGCTTGCTCACGGTTCTTAGACAACACCGCATCTGTCAGCGCAAACACACGACTCTCTCTGGATTCTGAGACCAATAATTCAATATCATGCCGGCTGACAGTACCGCCATCTTGGGCATAGCTTGCCAACTTGTCCAGTTCTTGTTCTAGTTGGGCCAAACTCCAGCCTGCACGCTGTAGCAAACTTGAAAGAGCACCAGGTTCTAAGCCCAGCCCAAGTTCCTTACTGCGCCATTTAATCCACTGCTCCAACTCTCGCCCCCTTAAGGGCACAAACTCCAGCAATTCACCAAATTTTGCCGCTGCCCGGGCAACTTTAGTTCTTTTATCAATGGTACCCACAACACACAAAACCAAACAGACAGTTGAAGCCAGGGACTCAATTAAAGCCGGTAGCTGATCCCATAGATCATTTTGCGCAACCATTGTTTTTCCTACCACTTTTTTGCTGCTATCTTTTGGTCTTATGCCTCTCACCACCACCAACCGCCGGTCTGCCATCCATGGGGCTTGGGCCACAGCCGCTGCCAATCTCCCCTCATGGGCATGGGCAGCATCTAACCAGTCGCTGTTAATATCACGCAGTTGGCCCAACCCCAGCGCCGCTTCAATTCTATTCACGGTCTCATAAATCAAATATGATTCTTCACCCGCCAACAGATAGCACGGTGCTAGCTGTTTTTGCTCTATTTGTTGCCAAATTGTTTGCCAGTTCACAGTTTATTCCCCCTGCCCATGGGCAAATGTAGAAATGATAAGTTTGCGCCCGTCGCTTTTTATTTGAACTTGTCCATCTTCATCAGTGCGTAAAACAGTTGCGCCGGCTGCGATGAGGCGTTCTAGGGTCTCTGGGCTCGGATGACCGAAGTTGTTTTTTCCGACCGAAATTATGGCCAGTGTTGGTGTAATCCGCTGAAGAAAGTCTTCGCCGCTGGCTGTTGCCGCACCATGATGGGCTACTTTGAGCACGGTGACAGGATCCGGAATCTCCTGCCGTAACAAGTATTGTTCTGCTACCTCCCCGGCATCCCCCGTAAACAGAAACCCATACTGCCCATGCCGCAAATATAAAACCAATGAATTGTCATTTTGAGCATCAGCGGAAACCAGGGGTTCTGCGGGTGGACTGAGTATAACTGCCTCGGCATCGGTTCCTAAATCTACCTTCATTCCGGTACTTCCCGTATAAACGGGGATTCCTCGTAGTTCAAGCCCTTGTAAAACAAGTTCGGCCCCTACACCAGCAAATGCAGACGGTACTATTACAGCACCGACCGGTATCGTGTTAATCAGGGCCGGGGCTCCACCGATGTGATCAATATCGCCATGGGTTAAAACTATCAGCTCTAAACGGTGGATACCTATCGAGCGAAAATAAGGCAGCAAAATCTTTCCACCAGCATCCCAAACACCTCGTTCCGTACTGACCCTAGGACCGGCATCTATAAGCACTGCCTGCCCAGAGGGCAGACGAATCAAGATGGCATCCCCTTGGCCGACAGCAATAAAATCCACCACGAGAGAGGAAGTTGCCGGTCCAGACCAGGTGCCGATCAATAGCGCCAGTGCCACCCCCAAAAAGAGACTCCGGCGCAGCCAAATCTTTCCCCTTTGCATTTGGAATAATGCTGGTGCCACAATAATAACCAGGTAATAAGCAACCATAAATAACAGCGAGGGACGCCTTACATATATAAACGCTCCGGGACAACTGGCAAACAAACGGGCCAGGTAACTAAGCACGGTCAACACCGCTCCAGCCGCTCCCAGTATTAGTTTACCAGCCGGTAAATAGAGACTACCAATTATTAGACCGAGCAAGCTTAAGACGAGAGCAAGGCCGGCTACAGGAACAACTACCACACTAGCTAAAAACCCAATTAGGGATACGCCGCTAAAATGGTAGGCCGTAAGGGGCCAAGTGCAAAGCTGGGCTGCCGCCGAAGTCACCAAAGGTATGGACATATGCTTCCATCTAAAAGGCAATTGACCAAGTTGGGAATTAAAATATAAAATACCGGCAGCGGCGGCGAAAGACAGTTGAAAACCTACATCATAAAGATACAACGGGTTTACTAGCAATAGCAACAAGGCAGCCGCCGCTAAGGCCACTAAGGAATTCCGCGGGCGACCACTGCTGAGGCCCAATAAACCTAGGGTAAACATAATACCCGCCCGTACCGCTGAGGGCGCAAAACCAGTCCAAGTAATATATAACAAGACCACAGCACCGGCAAACACACTTTGCAAACGGAAAGGCAGACGAAATAGCCGCCCCAAGCCCAAAACCAAAGCTGCCACCATGCCCACATGAACACCGGACACAGCCATTAAATGCACGGTGCCACTAGCAGTAGAAAAATTGACTACATCCCCTGCAACCGCCTGTCGTTCCCCTAAAGTAAGGGCTTTAAGAATAGCAGCATCAGAGGATGGTAGCATAGTAGCCACATGGCAGAGTCGCCTTCGAACCCCAAAAGCAGACTTTAAAACACTGGAACCTTGGTTCTCGCTTATAAGTTCAACTGCCTCTTCTTGAGCCAAAGCCAGTTGATACAAAACCCCCCGCCGTTCCAAATAGGCTCGGTAGTCAAATTGGCCGAAATTAGCTGCAGCTTGCGGTCGCACGAGCCGGCCCCGTATCCGCAGTAAATCTCCATAGTAATAAGCACCTGCTTCAGGCCTTAAGTCCCGCAGCAATACTCGACCCGTCACCGGCTGTAGCTGATCATCACCCAAATAGTTAACCGCCAACACGTATGATGTGCCGGTTGAAGTTGATTCAGCTTCGCTTATTACAGTTCCTTCTAAAAGAACTGTCCTATCCACATAAGGAGCCAGTTGATCAGGCCTGAGGTCGACCATACTTAGCCTCAGGGCCCCGGCAAAAAAAGCCAACACCAGAACAATAACACTGGCCGCCTTCCGTTTATTTTGTCCGGCAAGCAAAAATCCGGCCCCGACTGCAACTCCCATAAGACCTAACCAGATGCCTAAATCTAGCCTGCAGGATACAAGTATACCGGCCGCAAAAGCCAAAGCGATAGCGATTAAAGCTGGCATGGCGTCGCTCCTCGAATTATTAGCTGCAGGATTTCTCCTTTTTATTCAATTCGACTTGAAGGAGCCATTCCCTCTAATTGGGTGTTTGGATATGGCAGCAACTGTATGTCATGGTCACAAATCTTGAGTAACACCGCCTCGTTACCAAGCCCCCAGGCTGCAGCCCACTTCTCGAGCGCAGAATTATGTGTCGGCAATACATCCAACTTGGCAGCCAAAATTCCGGACCGACTAAGAAATCGTGCCCACTCAACTGCTGCTTTAACTTCATCTGCGGGCAGCCGCTGTTTAACGACAACCATTTTTTCTGTCCGGACAGATAATCCCAAGTCAGGTGCAATTTTTGGCGGCATCAGTACCATTTGATGTAAACTTGCGCCTTCATGGTCCAACAAGCCATGTTCAATACGCTGCTGCCTTGTACGTATCGTTCGCATCATCCAAGGTTCGACCGGGGCTAGTAATGCTGCCCTCCCGGAAAAAAAGCTGTCTAAGCCACTGTAATCCCGGGGGGTTATATCGGCCGGCATAAAGCCCTGAGCTTGAAGTTCTTGTATATGGCAAGCTGCAGACTCGCCGGCATTCGGAGGCCAATTAGCAACTCCCGAGGGTTGCCCATCTACTTTCCGTGGAGCCACTGCCATCAACAAACCTTGGTAATCTAGTCCAGCCAATACATAAGGTCGTTCCGGCAAAAGGGATAGCTTTTCCCCTAAATACACGATGTCACTCCATCCAATTCCAGTAGCCTGAAGCGTTGAGCATGATATGCCAACTGCTTGAAGCAAATCTACATTGGCCAAATATAGCTGTGGGGCTAAAAATCGTGGCCAAACAGCGATATCGCTTTCTTGGTCTAGGCTTTTTCGTGCCAAGGGTAGATAGCCGGCAAGTTCGTCTGCCGATAGATATGTAACTGGAACCAGTAAATCACAGTCCAGATCATTGATGTCCAGAGGCCCAAGGGAGACAACATGGGGCTGTGCTTTCCGAATGGCAGTTGCCACCTGCTGGCTTTGGGCCCAAGAAAACAATTTGGGCCTGATGGTGATATTAGGATATTCCCGACCGAATAATTCGAACTCCCGCTCAAGCTCTCGCTTATAACTTTCTCCGTTTGACAGTGGGCGTTCAAAATCCCAAAACGTTACCGTGTACTCCTTATCAGTTCTAATTAGCGCTTCGGGATCTAGGTCCCCAACCAGCCAATAGTGCCAACTGCCCCAAATGACAAGAGTCAGTATTCCAAGTATGGCCATCAGCACACGTTCCCTTGGTAACCTAAAGTCTTTCAGATCAACACCCCCATTCTAACGCAAGCCAAGAATATACAATAAACCCGAAGTCACTATCCCCGTGGCATTAAGCCCATGGTAATTTTGCCAGGCAGCCACGGCCTCAGCAGTGCTTTCGCCATAAACCCCATCGGCTCTTCCTGGGTCAAACCCCAGTTCCCGAAGCTGCCATTGCAAATACACCACTTCCTGCCCCACTGTGCCTTCGGTAAAGCCAGAAAGTAGTGAATGCTGCCTGCGGCCTTTCCTAAGCCGAACTGGCGTTCCAATTTTTACCCAATCATATAATTCTATCACATCGTGGTTGAACATGCGTATACAACCTGCGCTGGCCATTTGTCCAATAGAACCAGGATCGTTGGTGCCATGGATTCCATAACTCCCCCAGGGATTTGAAAGGCGTAACCAGCGCACACCGAGAGCACCATGCCAGCCGGCACGTTTCTCACATACTATCCACTCCCCAGCAGGGGTAGGAGATTCCGGGCGTCCTACTGCCACAGGATAAAGCTTGAACGGTATATTATCACAATATATGACTAAGGTAAGGGCATCAATATCAACTAAAAGACTAATTTCGCCTTCAGGTGCTGGCGTTGGCGCTCCTACTGGATGGATTTCGTATAAGGCTAGGGCTTGCCAACTAGCGTCATCCATCTCTCCGCTGGGGCTCAACCCAAGCTCCATTTGCATTTTGCCCACTGCTTCAGCCAAGGCCGGTCCGTAAATGCCGTCCTTGGGGCCTCGGTAAAAGCCAGATTGGATCAACCGTTCCTGAAGCTGTTGCACGTTAGGGCCACGTAAAGGTGGCGAAGAAAGACGCAGAATAGCTACCTTCTCGCATCCACATGGATCAGTTTCCATCATCGCTGCCACCGACGCTAGCGGACAGACCGACAACCAGGCCAGAACTAAATAAATTATCAGCCCTCGTCTTGGACCCATCTTGTTGCCCCCTGCACTGCTCACTAATCTATACAATGTATGCCCGTGAGCAAAACCTTATGAAGTCACCCGCAATAACACAACCCTGCTCCATAAAGCAAAGCAGGGTTAATATTGGTTGGAAAAACCGGCTTAGTGTTCCGCATTTAGGCCTGAAACTGGTGGGGGAAAAAGAGTTTGAGTTCCCGAACCGCACTCTCAGGTGAATCAGAACCATGTATTATATTTTCCCTAACTGAAGTAGCAAAATCACCCCGGATAGTACCGGGGACCGCTTCTTTAGTGTCCCCAATTAAGCGCCGAACCCTGTTGATAGCATCATTACCGCCAATAATTGCCGCCACTAACGGTCCTGAGGTAATGAAATCCACTAACTCCGAATAAAACGGCCGCTTCCTATGCTCAATATAATGCTCTTGAGCCAATTCCCGACTTACCTTCATCATCTTCAATTGGCAAATTTTAAGACCTTGGCGTTCCAATCTCCACAGCACCTGACCGCAAAGGCCACGCTTGATAGCGTCAGGCTTTATTAGAACCAAGCTCTTCTCCAATTATATCCACTCCTTGCCGGCCGGTTGCAATCTCATCCGGGGCTAAAAATCCGCTGAAGACACTGCGTCCAAGCTTTCTATCCATGGTTGTCCAATTATCTTTCGACCCACCGCCCCGCTGGAGCAGCCCTTGAAAGTGGTCTAGCTCACAGCTTAGATAATCTGCATGATGTAAGGCGAAAGCATTAATGGTTTTAGGCGGCCGGGGCGAACCCCATTCTTCAATTCCATGGTGGGCCAGGATCATGTGAATTAGCTCATGCCTTAACGCGGTGGGAAATCCTTTTATACTGGCAATCGTTTTTTCCACCAACCTGGCCGTTAAGACTATATGACCAAACAGCCGTCCTTCATCGGTAATGGTAAAGGATAAACCCTCCCAACTATATTCAAAAATCTTCCCACTATCATGCAAAAGTGCCCCGGTAAGTAGCAAATCCCGATTAATGTAGTGGGGATATTGATTTGCTATGGCAACAGCAAAGCCAACTGTTTCCAGCGTATGTTCCAGTAACCCGCTTAAATATGCATGATGGATCATTTTTGCCGCTGGGGCCTGTACAAAGGCGCGATAAAAGTCCTCATCATCAAAAATTATTTCAAGCAAACGCGATAACGGTGCTGATTTAACTTCGTTTATAACTGCCCTGAGCTCCTTTTCCATGGTGGGTAAAGGCCGCGGCGAACTGGGTAAGAACCAAGCAGGTTGTAAGGAACTTTCGTCCGCTATCGTAATCTCTTCCACCACTAGCTGAAGGTCGCCACGGTACTGACCTACATTGCCTTTGATTTGAACCCCGGTCCCTTCTGTTCCAAGCTGTGAGAACGCCCTTTCGCCACCTTCCCACATAATAGCCGGTAAGGATCCGGTACGGTCCGACAAGGTCAGGCGAAGGAAAGAACCCCTTTTGCCGCTTTCAGGCCGAAACGGGGTCAAAGTGGCACCAGTGGCAACAAAATAGTCTTTTATCCGCTCTCCCACTTTTAGTGAACTAATATACCTATCCTTAGTATGCTCCTTACCCATTTACATCACCTCAATTTATGATATTGCCTTGATTACCAGGTGTTATAATAAGCAGTAATTAAAAACAGCTTTACGGCCACCCTACCCTGGATAGATGATCCTAAATTCCTTTTAAAAGCATAGATACAAATTTAAACCCACCGCAACCAATAAAATGTTATTATATTAATGGGGCCACAAATGTAAAGGAGTCTTGCTGGGATATGAACAGGAAAATAATCATTTATGTGGCAGTCGCTCTAATGGTAATTTCGGTTCCAATTCTTATAACTACGCTGGCTACCGAAAGCGTCGCTTTTTCCGAAACCTTTTATCTGAGGCAATACCAGCGGTTAAGCCTGGGACAGTCCTCCGGCTTTTCCCTGCAGGAGTTCAAGCAATTTAGTCGCACCTTGCATGATTATTTTCGTGGGCGCATTCCATCCCCACAACTATTCGTCCATTCTGAAACTGGGCTGGAACCGCTTTATAAGCAGCGTGAGATCTACCATTTGGCAGATGTCCGGCACCTATTTAGGCTAGAGTGGAAGCTCCGTAATCTAGGCTGCATCCTGTTAATTATGGGCCTGGGATTGGTATTAGCCGTCAAACGACAGCAATCGGGGCCTATTATAGCTATGGCCATAGCCGGTGGGAGCAGCATCGGCATTGTAGCTTTTCTGCTGTTACTTTTAGTTGCCCGGCTGAACTTTAATCAGGCTTTTACCATATTTCACCTTATTAGCTTCGATAACACACTGTGGCAATTGGATCCAAGTCGACATAATTTAATTAAGCTGTTCCCAGAACAATTCTTTCTTAATGCCACCATGGCTATTATAATTCAAGCCCTTGGTGTGCTGATTGTTTTACTGATAGCAAGCCTTGGATTTCACAAAAAACAGCAGCGGGAATCTGGTTGAACTACTGCTGCCATCAGTATCCTTTGTCTAAGTCAATCTGGGTTAAAAGCCGCTGCCCAGTACGATAACGTTCTAGGTTATCGACAAATAATTCGAAGCACCGGTCATAATAGTTTGCGGACCAACCTCCAATATGGGGGGTTATAATAACATTGGGAAGATCCCATAGGGGGCTTTCGGGCGGCAAAGGCTCTTGGGAAAACACATCTAGGCCAGCCCCAGCTAGTTTCTGTCGTTTTAAGGCTTTTATTAAAGCTTGCTCATCAATTACCGTTCCTCGGGCCAAATTGACAAGGTAGGCCGTAGGTTTTAGCACTGCCAATTCCTCGCTACCTATAAGATTTTGGGTTTGTGCAGTGAAAGGAACTACAACCACTGCAAAATCGGCCATGCTTAGGGCTTTTTTTATTTGCCCGGTGGGATATGCCCGCTGAAAATGTAGCGGTGCTTTACCACTAGTGTTGACACCAACGGTTCTCATTCCAAAAGCCTGCCCTAAACGTGCCACCTCTTGTCCAATCCTACCGGTTCCTATAACGGTCAGGGTCTTACCGGATAAGGATTCAAAAGCAAAAAACCCACTGGGCTGATCCCAATCATGCCTTCTTTGGGCGACAGAGAAACGAGGCAACAATCGTACAAAAGCCAAGATATAGGCAAATGCTTGTTCGGTCATGGGCATCCCATGTACTCCGCTCACATTGCTTAACACCACACCTTGTCTTTTCAATTCTGCCAACGGTAGCCGGTCTACGCCAGCCAAAAAAGTCTGTATCCAACGCAAATTCTTAGCCTTATTTAAAAACCCGGTAGTTATTTCAGCCCCGCTGAATGTAATTAAAACCTCAGCCTGAGCCAAAATTGCTTCATGCGCCTTCACATCCTCTGCCACTACAAGTTCAAGTCCCGGAAATTTGTTGATAAGGGTGGCTCTTTGCTCGGAATTAAGCTTTACTGTGGATACAATTAACAACTGTACCTCTCCTTTCAAAGGCTAGCATTCTTCCGGGGAGCTACCTGCTATCCGGAGTTCATTGGAATCGGAGGCTAAAAATCCCCTGCCAGGTTCAGGATGGTAGGTAAAGAAAGCCTCGGAACAACACCTTGTGGCCCGCTAGAGGACGCAGCCAGCTACCATCAAGAGGTTTTCTTCCGCTGTCATCCAGAGTTTTAAAGCCGGAGAACGGCTCTAAAGAGCCCCCTTAAACAAGGTTCGCCGCTATCCCAATATTTCGGCGCGCAAATCTTTTTGGAGTGGGAAGCGAGCGCCGATGAGAGACTGAAGGTCAAACCAAGATCCCGGCTGGTGGTCAATAGCGCCGTCTTGTGATATCCTATAAAGGCTAAGAAATTTTAAAAGCGAGTCTGCGAGGTAGAAAAAGCTATGAATAAAGTCAATCCTGACGTAGAATATCATTTTAAGGCCAACCTGGCTCCAGTGAGTAAACCCACGCCAAGTGGGCTATTTTTGTCATTTCTGACCATTGGGGCTTTTACTTTCGGCGGCGGTTACGCCATGCTTCCTCTAATCCAAAAAACCATTGTGGAAAAATCACCCTGGCTCCGACAGGAAGAGTTCGTGGATGTCATCACTATCGCTCAAAGCTCACCCGGTCCCATTGCTGTCAATATCGCTATTGTAACAGGTTATAAGCTGGGTGGCGTACGCGGGGCCTTGGCTTCGGTATTTGGTGCTGTCTTACCTTCTTTTGTTATTCTACTAATTGTTGCCACCTTTTTCTTCGGTGTACAAGACAATCGTTTTGTCCGGGGCGCCTTAACAGGTATGCGGCCAGCCATAGTTTCCCTTATGACAATAGCAGGGTGCAACATTGGGCGCAAAACCGTTCGGACAAAACAAGCCCTGGTACTATCACTATTGGCACTGTTCCTTGTCATTGGAATCAAACTACATCCGATAATAGTCATCCTTGCTGGCGCCTGCGCAGGCATCCTTTTCAACTCTCGTTTAGACTCCCACAGTCGGAACCGTTCACCGGAAAGTTGGGGCGATAACTAATGTCCATTCATACATGCCTGTTTTTAGCCTTCTTTAAGATCGGCCTTTTCAGTTTTGGCGGTGGTTATGCCATGCTCCCACTTATTGAAAAAGAAATCGTCACCAATCACCATTGGCTAACCCTATCCCAGTTTATTGATGTTGTAGCAATTTCCCAAGTAACGCCTGGACCAATTGCCATCAATGCCGCTACTTTTGTCGGTTACAAAACGGCCGGAATTTTAGGCTCAATAGTCGCCACCCTCGGTGTGGTAACACCATCGCTGCTTATTGTGCTAACCCTGGCTCTTTTATTTACAAAGTACAATTCATTACCTAGTGTCAAAGCAGCTTTCAAAGGAATTCGTCCGGCTGTAGTGGCCCTGATCGCAGCAGCCATCTGGAACATTATACCGTCCTCGTTGGAATTGGTCTCCAGTTGGGCTATTGCCCTTGCAAGCTATTTCGTTATCCGACGATTGAGCTGGAACCCCGTTATAACCTTATTTGCGGCCGCCGCCTTGGGCGTAATCATTTATAGTTAGCTTTTTTAGACCTGCCCTAGAGTTTTAAGCACATGGAAATAGCCGACCGTGAACATACCGAACGGAAATGTTCCGATTGTAGGACAGGTGCATAAACCTTGTCCCGATCAATGGGGCGAAATCCAAACCGATAAAAATAATCGGCTGCGGTGTCGGTAACTAAATACAACTCCTTAAGACCCATGAACCGTGTTTTATTAACCAAGGCCTTGATTAGCCCACGTCCCAGACCAGAATGGCGATACTCCTGGGCAACGGCTACCGACCGCACCAATCCTACCTGATCATAAACTTCAAGGCCAGCCACTGCTGCTATCTCGCCATCCAACATCAATTTCAAAAAATGCTGGAACTGGCCCTCAATGCCTGCCCAAGAAAGACCGGCTTCCTCTAATAGTTTTTTCACTAAAGAAAGGTCCTTGTCTTCTACTGGAACTATCCGCATCACTAGCCTTCCTTTCCCTTTTAGCTTTTACTATTATCTCTTCCATGTTGAAAAACCCAGCCCACTAAAAATTTTGCCACTGACGGTGCTACACCGGCCAAACGCGCTAATAACCAATCCCCAGTAGTAATATATATGTCTCCTTTACCAGTAGCTGCCCGTTTTAAAATACGTTTAGCCACTAGTTGTGGTGCTACTCGGGATAAGCGTGGCTCCTTTTCCAAATATTTTTCACCTAGGGCATGATTGCGAAATTCTGTGCGGGCGGATCCAGGATAAGCAGTGCACGTTCTGATCCCGCTACTATGGAGTTCTAGCTGCAAAGTATTACCCAGCTTAGCCAACGCAGCTTTGGTAGCCGCATAACCACCAATATTAGGTGCCGCCTGAACGGCGCCTAAGGAGGCAATATTTATTATTAATCCGCTACCCTGCCTTTCAAAAAAAGGTACCGTCGCTTGGATGAAATATAGCGGTCCACCGACATTGACAGCAAAAGCCTCTGCCAACTGAACCGGCTGTAAAGAGGCTACCGGTCCCCGCAGACCAATGCCGGCATTGTTGATTAAAACGTCTATTCTGCCAAAACAATCGAAACCATGATGCACAACCTGTTCCACCGCTTTTTGATCACGCACATCGGCAACCGCATATGTACAATTGGTTCCGCTGGCGGTAAGATCCTGGGCCAACTGCCGGAGCCTCTTTTCATTGCGCGCCGTCAGTACCAACTGGGCCCCCATTGAAGCCAACTCAGTTGTCAGGGCTGCCCCTATTCCCCGCGACGCACCGGTTACCAACACCACCTTGTCCCTCCAGTAGTTCAAGCCGCTTCACTTCCTTCGCTGCAATTCTTCACTAAGATAACGTTGAGCATGTTTTATATAGCGAGAGGCAGTATTTCTAAATTTCTGTACTTCTTGTGCCGACAGTTCTCTAATAACTCGGGCCGGATGACCCGCTACCAACGTGCGGTCAGGCAGCACTATGTTTTCCAGCACTAAACTGCCGGCACCGACTACAGTATCTTGACCTACCCGGGCACCATCCAGAATTATGGAACCGATGCCAATTAAGGCCCCTTCCTTCACATAACAGCCATGTAATATTGCACCATGACCAACTGTAACCATATCTTCCAGCACAACAGGGTGGCCATATGAGACATGGAGAATAGATCCATCCTGAATATTGCAGCCTTCCCCTATCTTTATGATATCCACATCAGCCCGGATAATGCTGCCGAACCAAATGCTTGATTTTGGTCCAATGCTTACCTGGCCAACAACCTGGGCCCCTGGTGCTACAAAAACGCTGGGGTCAATCATTGGCTTCAGCTCCTTCTCTCCCGGCTACCTTTTTTCCTTTCGCCACCAAGGCCTTTTTTCCTGCTTTTTGACCGTAAACCATAGCTCGGATCATGGGATCCGGGCTATGGTTCTGCCCTACCATTTTAGAAGT
The DNA here is from genome assembly GCA_035271345.1 of bacterium. Taxonomy (GTDB): domain Bacteria; phylum Bacillota; class DTU030; order DUMP01; family DUMP01; genus DUNI01. The sequence goes on from DATERQ010000118.1 coordinate 21,028, forward strand.
CGCTGGCTTAGCCATGATCGATGGATGGCCACAGCTTGTTCTGGACATAGTTCCTGACAGCAAAAGCAACGAATACAAGCCGCCAGATCCACCTTCGGCCCCTTATTGGTCAGAGCAATGGCGTTGGCAGGGCAACTACGAACACAAATACCACACTGGCGACACAAGTTGGGATTAAATACTGGCCGGGCTCCCAATAAGCCCCCTGCCAGTTTTAGCCATTGGGGTGGAACTGGGTAGCCTAGGAACCGAAAACTGGTTCCTCCCGGCGAAGGTACTTCGAAATCGCCAACAATGACATCTTTCAATTTTAAGCCAGCTATTGTATCGACTACCGGTACCGTGAGCAATCCCCGCTGCTCCGCCAAGCGTGTCGTAGGCACCTCAGCCACATCTAGGCCAATAAGGGTGACGGCTACCGCATCCAAGGCGAATACTGACGGACTTGCCAGCAAAAAGCCTAGTTCCCGCGGCGTTCCAGCCGAGGGGCCTTCCCCTTCCATGGCAACGACGGCATCCATAATAGTAAGTGCCGGCTTCACCGTCAAGGCTAAATCCAATAAAAAGCCGGCAAACTTGTGCAGTTCCGGGAATTGTAAATGGTAATCAGCCTTGCGCAATCCCGGAATGCATCCGTACAGATTCTTCACCGCCCCAGTGTATCTGGTTAAACCATGGCTTTTAAGTTTTGGCAGATTGATTACCACGTCAGCAGTACAAACAGCACGGCTTAAGGTAAGGCTACGTACCAAGGCATCCTTTGGTGTTGGCACTTCCGTTGACCCCAGATCGAAATTGAGTTCTATCCCCAAGTCCCCTGCCACCAAAGCCAAACCACAACCTTGATAAACATCCTTCAAGGTAGCGCTAGTAAATGGGCCACCAGGGCTATCATAAATAAACGGCTCCCCGCCGGCCCGAATCACCTCTTCCGCCACCGCCCTTACAACTGAAGGATGGGTTGTAACTGCATCTTCAGGCGGTCGTTTTGTAAGTAAATTCGCTTTTAACAAAACGCGCTGGCCCGGTTTAATATATCTTTCCCATCCTCCCAGATAATCCAACCCCTGTTTTACTGCCTTGCTAACTTCGTCCGCTTCGTAACAGGTACAAGAAATGAGAGCCACAGTATGGTCCACTATTTTTCCCCCGTTTAAAACAAAATCTTCTGGCGGCGCATATGCACATTGAGAAGTAATCCCATTGCCATCATATTTGTCAAATAGGAGCTTCCGCCATAGCTCATAAATGGTAGCGGAATCCCCGTTACCGGCATAATACCAATGGTCATACCTACATTCACCAAGATATGAAACATAAGCATTATTACAACGCCGGTAGCCAATAAAGTACCGAAATCGTCCCGGGCTTTCACTGCCACTTGAATGCCACGATAAATCAAAAAGAAATATAAAGCTATAATCCCGGCTGCGCGGACAAAACCCAGCTCTTCGCCAATTACCGAAAAAATAAAATCCGTATGTTGCTCCGGCAGGAAACCCAATCTACTTTGCGTACCTCCAAATAGTCCCTTCCCCCAAGCACGCCCGGATCCAATTGCAATCATGGACTGAATAACATGATAGCCACTACCAGTAGGGTCAATATAAGGATTAAAAACTGCTAAAATGCGATTCCGCTGATAATCCTCCAAAAAATGAAACAGTAATGGTGCTATCGCGGCACCAGCTCCGCAAAATCCGACCAAATATTGCCACCTTATACCGGCCACAAACAACATCCCAAATAACACCCCAGCAAACACTAGGGACGTTCCCAGATCGGGTTGTTTTAGTATAAGAACCATCGGTAGAGCCACATGGGCTAACACCGGCAATAAATCACGAATACTGTGCAAAGAGGACGCCCGCTTGGTCAGCAAATCGGCCAATGTGATAATTATTATTAATTTGGCTAGTTCAGACGGTTGTATTTCCAACGGGCCAAGCTGCAACCAGCGCTGTGCGCCACCGGCTTCACGGCCAAAGATAAACACTGCTCCCAACAGCATCAGATTAAAAGAATAGAGGTGTTTCGTATATAAGGCTAAATCATGGTAATCAATAGATAAAGTAAAAACAAATAGCACCAGTCCTGAAATCACCCAAATCAACTGACGCCTGACAAAATAATAGGGGTTTTCCGGGCTGGCGCTGGCAATAACAAAAAAACTGATGGTGGTAAGGATCACCACCACAGCCATGATAGTATAGTCTAGATTCTTAAGTAAACGTTTATCAATCATGTTTCTCCTCCAGGGAAAACTGTCGTTGTCATTCTAATTATAAGTGTTTCCCCTGGCATCGTCTAGTCCTTTATACTGCTCGAACGGTGCGCTTCATCCGTTTAATTGGGATGCTGGCCACCAGTGCTACCGATTCTTCCAAGCTATGAATGCTTACCTCAACCCCGGTATAGTCAATGTCCATGTATTCGGTAATTACACCGATAACCTCTTCTTTAATAGTTTCCAAAAATTGTGGTGAAACGGTGGCCCGATCATGCACTAGAACCAGACGCAAACGCTCTTTGGCGATTTCTTTGCTAGAAGCCTCATCACGTCTGAACACTCTGCCCAGCAGATCAAACATGGTCATCCCCCTTTCTCAATGGCTAGCTTCCAATGCCGAACAGTTGCCTCACCCGAGCCATTAACCCGGTTTCCGCTTCCAGAGGCATTAAAGGGATTTGTTCTCCCGCTATGCGGCGGGCAATGTTGCGAAAAGCCTGTCCGGACTGAGACATATTATCTAATGCCGTGGGTTCCCCGCGGTTAGTAGCCACCAAAATACGATCGTCCTCAGGAACCACCCCAATTAAATCGACGGCCAAAATATCAATAATATCGTCAATATCCATCATGTCACCCCGCTTTACCATACCGGGGCGAATACGATTGATAAGTAGCTGAACCTCAGCCATTTCAGAAGCTTCCAATAAACCGATGATGCGGTCAGCGTCACGAACGGCTGAAACTTCCGGTGTAGTTACTACAATGGATCGATCCGCTCCCGCGATGGCATTATGAAAACCCTGCTCGATGCCAGCCGGGCTATCAACTAAAATATAATCGTAGTCAGCCTTCAGCTCTTCAGTCAAGTCTCTCATTTGTTCCGGCGTGACGGCAGTCTTATCTCTTGTTTGCGCCGCCGCCAGTAAAAACAAATGTTGATTGAAACGTTTATCACGGATCAAGGCTTGCTTTAAGCGGCATACTTTTGAAGCCACATCCACCAGATCGAACACAATTCGGTTTTCAAGACCCATGACCACATCTAGATTTCGAAGTCCAATATCCGAATCTAACAGGACTACCCGGTAATCATTAAGGGCTAAGGCTGTACCAAGATTAGCCACACTGGTAGTTTTACCTACGCCCCCCTTTCCAGACGTAACAACAATTACTTCCCCCATTGCCACCCCTCCTTCTGGTTAGCTTCGCTGCACTAAAGATAGCATTTGATTAGTATCATTTCTTTCCACCACTACTTTACCGTCTTGTAGCCTTGCTATTTCCGGTTGTTCAGAAAACCCAGTGCTTTCATCGTCTGGGGCCCGTGTAAATGCACCTGCTATCCGTAGCTGGCTTGGTTCTAAACGATAAGCAGCCACAAAAGCCCGTTGATCGCCATTAGCTCCGGCATGCACCAATCCCCTTAAAGCCCCAGCCACAACAATATTTCCATCAGCAATTATCTCGGCTCCGGGGTTCACGTCGCCGGTTACCACCACATGGCCGGCAAAGTTTACCTGTTGACCGCAACGAAGATTGCGCTCGATAAATATTACCGGCAGCTTTGATTTCCGGCTTAAATCAGGGCGGAGCCCTTTGGGCTGATCAGGATCATCCATTTCATCCAGCAATCCCTTTTCATCATCAACACCCAGATTGGACTCATCATCCACGAAATCGTTCAAGGTCAGCCCGGCCTGGCTGTTGATGAGCCTTGACAAAGACTTCTTTTGTCTGTTGGTAAGCTTTCTCGCACCTGGATCAATGGTCACCTGAGCTCCTTGGAAAAACCCTTGGGCCGCTTGTAGTTTGGTCTTAAGGTTTCCCATCATTTCTTTAAACTCGCAGTCGTCATCAAGGACGATGAGCAATCCATCACGAGTGCCCTTAAAGACGGTTTCTTTTTTAATCATGCTTACCCTCTCCCTAAAACCTACTGACTCCAAGACTGTCTTAGCCTTCCTATCCCATATATCCCATTTAGTTCTCACTTCTCATTTAGTTCTCACTCCACCCCACTAAATCCTGCTTTTTCCAGTGGGATCTAGCCGGGGATTTAACCCCCATTTTTCCATGTTTTGACAAGGGATTCATTGTGGGCTTTTTCAGGCAGGTTAATCATTGTTGGTGTCCGCTCTTTCAGGCTCACTTAAGCCAAAATAAGCAGCCAAAATTTCCCGACCCACAGGGGCAGCCGCCGAACTGCCATGCCCACCTTTTTCGATTAATACCGCAATGGCAATTTCCGGGTCTTCATAGGGGGCGAAAGCAACAAACCAAGCATGGTCTGCACCATGTGGATTTTGAGCTGTACCTGTTTTTCCTGCCACTGAAACCGGAAAATCCAAAAAATAGTACGCGGCTGTGCCCTCCCCTTTAGTAACAAGGTGCATTCCTTCCCTAAGGGCAGCGATGGTTTCCGGAGCAAGATTGAGTTCTTCAATAATCTGGGGCTGGGTTACCTGCTCCACTGATCCTTCGATGGAGATTATTTCACTGGCCAAATAAGGCCGATATCTGGTACCTCCATTAGCTATGGTGGCAACATAATTAGCCATTTGGAGCGGTGTAAAAGACGAAAACCCTTGCCCGATGGCGGCACTCAGGGTTTCGCCTGGCTGCCAGGGTTCTGGCTGGTTAAGGCCCAGGTCTCGATAATGTTTTAGTTTCCAATCGGGAGTGGCTAACAATCCGTCGGCTTCTAACGGATACAAATCGATACCGGTGCGCTGGCCTAAACCATATAAATCAGCGTAGCGGTTGAGTTTGTCAATGCCGGTCCGATAGCCCAGATCATAAAAGAAAACATTGCAGGATACAGCTATAGCCCGTGTCAAGTTAACCACGCCATGACCACCCGGTTTCCAACACTTTTTTGGTTCTACCCGCCAATATACACCGCGATCAACAATGGTATCATCTGGCTTAATAATACCTGTTTCCAAACCAGCCGTGGCTGTAACCATTTTAAAAATAGAACCCGGCGGATAGGAGCCGCGTATGGCCCTATTCAGTTGCGGCTGCCAAGTAGCGTCGCTGATGCTGGCCCAAGTATCAGGCGGGATCGTCTCCTTGGTAAAAATATTAGGGTCAAACGAAGGTTCACTGGATAAAGCCAGAACACCACCTGTTCGAACATCGATGGCTACCGCTGCAGCAGCCTGGGTGGGAAATTCTTTTTTTATATCATCCATTCCGGACCGCAGTGCAAGCACAGTTGCTTCTTGCAATTTGCGGTCCAAAGTGAGTTTTAGGCTATGGCCTGGAACAGGCATTTGCCGCCCCGGTAGCAGTTTAACTGGCCGGCCATCGGCATCCACCTCTACCTGTTGCCCCCCTGCTTTGCCCCGCAAGTATTCATCGTAAACACGTTCTAACCCGGTCTTACCTACAATATCCCCCATTTTATAGCCCTTTTCACGCCAAGACTCCAGCTCCTCCCGATCAATTTCACGTACATAGCCAAAAACGTGGGCCCCAATATCGGCCAACAAATAATCACGTACTGGTTGCTCTTCAATCATCACACCCGGCAGTTCAGACTGATGTTCGGCAATTTTAGTCAGGGTATCAATATCTGCATCGGTAGCAATGCGAATTGGTGTGTAGGGACGATACTCTTTCCGGTCCTGCAACCGTTGCACTCTTTCTTTGACAATTTGCCTTACATCGTAGCCCAAAACTTCGCCTAATCGGGCTAAGGTGGCATCTGGATCATCCATATCCATGGGGACAACACTTATCACTGGCGCCAACCGACTGGTAACAAGTATGTTGCCGTTTCGGTCGAGAATATTTCCTCGAGGAGCCGCCAGCGGCAACAGACGAATTCGATTTTCTGTCGCCATCCTCTCATATTTTTCGCCTTCGGTAATCTGCAGATATGCCAGCCGGCCTAGGAGAAAAGCGAAAACCAGCACGGCAATAATTGACATTATAATCAAGCGCTGTTCAATAATTTTAGGGTTCATGGGGCCTCACCTCACAGCAACGGCTGACGCCGGTCATAGGGGCTAGGTTTGTAAATAGATTCACAAATGCGGTAAATAGCCGGCGAAAACAGCGCCGTCGCCACAGCGGTGGGAAAGATCACTTTGCGGACAACAATCACGAAGGCCCATTCTATTTCACCAAAGAGGCCCGAGGCTAAATAAAAAATAACCCCTTCAGCTAAACCTGCACCAAACAGGGCTATTGCTGGTAGGATAATGTTTTCCTTAAAGACTTTTCCCTCTAACAAACCCAAGGCAAAACCCACTATGCTTTTGGCTAGAGCATGACTCCCGGGTAAACTACCCGACATTAGATCCTCCAGTAAACCACCTACGCTTCCCCAGAGTAAGCCTCGGGGCCAACCGTGGAGCAATGCAATGGAACCCACAGCAGCCAAAATAAAATCAGGCCTTACCCCAAATAGTTTCAACTTGTAAAGAAATGTGCCTTGCAGCACCAAAACAGCAACCAGACCCCCCAGGATCAGGAAAAACCGGCGAGTGGAAAGGCTCATCTCCCTCCCCCCTAGCTTTGCGATTCCAAGATAACCAATACTTCTTCTAGATGATCCAAATCAACAGTTGGTTTCACCCGGGCAAATTTGCCCAAACCGTAATCTTCCGCCTGCACTTCCATTACTTGCCCAAGGACAAGTCCTTTTGGAAAATTACCGCCCAAGCCAGAGGTGATAATAATTTCCCCCACTTGCACCGATGCTGTGCGGGGAAGATATACTAGCCGGCAATAGCCTTCCTCATCGCCGCCCCTAAGAACACCCACATCACGACTCGATTGCCCCATGGCACCAACAGCGCTGCGTTGGTCGCTGATCAACAGTACTTCAGCCGTTCTAGCAGACACTTTTTGTACCCGGCCTACCACACCATCATTCGTTATCACAACACTGTCGGCTTCCACTTTAGCCTGGCAACCCTGATCGATAATTAAAGTATTGTACCAATTGCTCGAATCCCTAGCCACTACCCTGGCCGCAACAAACCTAAATACTTCCATAGCCGGTGGTAAATTTAACAACTTCCGCAAGCGGACATTTTCCTCTCGAGTTTCAATGGCCAGGTTCTGTTCCGCCTTTAATCGTGCTATTTCTGCACTAAGATAGGCGTTCTCTTCCCCAAGACGCTTAATCGTAGTAATGTAGTCTATCGTAGAGCCAATCTTATAGCTACAAGAAAGTATTGTTTTTTGGACCGGTGCTAATAAATCCCGTAACAATCCTTCCGCTGGGTCTATTTTGCTGCCCTCTTTGGTGGCGATACTCATAAGGAGAGTAAGCAACACCGTAGCCACAGCCAAAAGCAAATATTTGTGATTTCGCAGTTGTGACGGCATTGCTACACCACTTTCGTTAACCACGTTTTGGCGCAATTAGCACACGGCCCAAAACATCGATTTCATCCAAGGCTTTTCCGGTACCTTCAGCAACACAAGTAAGGGCATTCACGGCTATATGCACCGGCATACCAGTTTCCTTTTGTAACAATGCATCAACACCTTGTAGCAATGATCCACCACCGGTCATAACAATGCCCCGATCCATAATATCCGCCGCCAATTCTGGCGGTGTTTTTTCCAGAGTAACTTTTACTGCCTCCACAATGGCAGCAATTGGTTCAGACAGTGCCTCGTGCATTTCGGCTGCACTGATAGTGATCGTCTTAGGTAATCCCGTCACCAGGTCCCGCCCTCGGATTTCACGTTCAACCGTTTCCAGTTCTTTACTAAGGAAGGCTGATCCAAGATTAATCTTTACTTCTTCCGCCGTCCGCTCGCCAATCATTAAATTATAAGTACGCTTAATATACTGCACAATAGCCTCATCCATTTCATCGCCACCAATCCTAATGGAACGGCAAGTAACAATACCTCCCAAAGAAATCACGGCTACTTCGGTGGTTCCACCGCCGATATCCACTATCATGTTTCCGGTGGGCTCATTGACTGGAAGTTCAGCCCCAATAGCCGCTGCCATAGGCTCTTCAATTAAAAATGCTTCCCGGGCCCCAGCCTGAAGAGTCGCATCCAGCACTGCCCTTTTTTCTACTTCAGTAACTCCGGAAGGAATACTTACAATAACTCGAGGTTTTATTAAGCCGCGGGCACGGTTTGCCTTACCAATAAAATGCCGCATCATGGCTTGAGTCATATCAAAATCGGCAATCACCCCATCCTTCATCGGGCGGATGGCAACAATGTTGCCTGGCGTGCGACCAATCATGCGCTTTGCTTCTTCGCCCACCGCTAGATTAGCCCCAGTATCTCGTTGAATAGCCACAACTGACGGTTCTTGCAGAACAACCCCCCGGTTTTTTACAAATACTAATGTATTAGCCGTACCTAAATCTATCCCCATATCGCGAGAGAATTGGTTGAGGATGAAGCTTATCACCATCTATTTCTAGACCCCTTTCCCCGACTTAGCTGCTATTTTGGAGCTGGTAGATTGATAAACCCGCGTTCGCGGAGGCTAACATAACGGCCATGGCCAATAACAACATGATCCAATACTTGAATTCCCAGCAACGCCCCGGCTTGGGACAATCTGTCAGTGAGCTTGATATCCTCCACACTTGGTTCAGGGTCACCGCTGGGATGATTATGCACCAATATAACCGCGGCCGCGCTTTTTCTAATGCAACCTTTAAATAACTCCCGCGGATGCACCAGAGCTGCACTCAAGCTACCCACAGCCACCGTTTCCTGCGCTAGGACTTGATTTTTTGTATTTAACATGATGGTGCGGAAATGTTCGCGGTCCAAATATTGCATTTCACTTTTCACCAAATAATACGCGTCCTCTGGCGAACGAACATAATTCCCATCCTCGACCCGTTCCAGCATAAGACGTTTGCCCAACTCCAAAGCTGCCTTAATTTGAGCCGATTTGGCGGGCCCAATACCAGGGACGGCAGATAGTTCTTCAATGTTAGCCGTAGCTAAATGGCGTAAAGCACCGTCTTTCCCGCCAATAGACAGCAGACGTTGCGCCACTTGGATCGCAGTCCGCCCTTTATGGCCAGTACGTAAAATAATAGCCAACAACTCAGCCGTCGCCAGATTCTCAGCCCCTTGTTCAATTAGACGCTGTCGCGGCTGGCTGTCTAAGGGCAATTCCTTTAAGGTTAGATGATACTTCATTCTTGGACTTCCTCTCCATACTTTAACAAATCGACTCCCCATCGGGCCAAAAGAGCGGCCAATTTTACCAAGGGCAAACCCACCACGTTGAAATAACAGCCCTGAATTCGCTCCACCAACAAGGCCCCTTTATCTTGAATACCGTAGGCCCCAGCCTTGTCAAACGGCTCTTTCGTGGCAACATATGCGCTAATCTCTTCACTGCTAAGAGGTTTGATTTTGACTGCGGTGACTTCGTTAGAAACCGCCATGCCACCTGTTTGAGGATCAAAAATTGCCACCCCGGTAAATACCTGATGCCACCGCCCAGAAAGTCGCCGAAGCATAGCAGCCGCCTCGTGTTCATCTTCTGGTTTGCCCAACACAGAACCGTCCAGAACTACTATGGTATCTGCCCCAATAACCAAAGAGTTTGCGGCCACCGACAAGGTTCTCCCCACCGTTTCAGCTTTAAACTTGGCTAAGGACTCCACTAACCGCTCTGGGTTACTGGTGGATGGCCTGGTTTCTGTTGCCAGGCTTGGGATAATGGTAAAGGAAACCCCTAGATTGTCCAATAGTTGTTTCCGGCGCGGCGATTGTGAGGCTAAGACAAGTTTTTTCATGATTGTAAATCTCATCTAAACACTATAGCAATCGGTATAACAAATAACCCACAATTAATCCCATCGCCCCGGCTACAGTGAGGTGAAGGCTTAAACCAAAGGTTATTTGTAATATACCTAAATTAAGTGTAAAGGGAGAAAGTCCAACTGTTTGCCCAAGGACCAAAAACGGGAGGTACTCTTTGAAGAATTGGCCTAAAACACCACCGAGAAAAGCACCGACCACAAGAAGCACAATTAAAAGACCGCTGCTGCGATATCTACGCATAGACATCAATCCTCCTTTGGCAACTGGGGGCTCCAATTACATATTCTACATCTGCAGATTAAGTCCTGTCGATCCCCGCCATAACCAGTAGATTCCAATCTACTATGAACCGGGAAAAACCGGCGCAGAATAAAGCCTGATACGGTACCAATAAAATAGCCTGTGGGCAAACCAAAAACCAGAAGGTAGGGTAAATAAAACAAGAGTCCCACGTTGCGGGCAAGAAAAATAGCCATCAGAAGTTGGGCTGTGTTGTGGGCCACAGCTCCAATAATGCTGGTGCCAATAACGCTAACAGACCCTTTGCTTGCCGAGAGCGTCATCATCATAGCACTGACACTACCAATGGCACCAGCGGCGCTTAACAGAAATGTAGGACTAAGGAGGGTGCCGGCTAAAAGGGAACCCAAAAACACCCGCAGTCCCACTACCTTCCAGGCATCACTCCTGGGAAACAAGGCCAAGGTCACCATCGTAACGATATTGGCTAAGCCCAGCTTAGCCCCGGGCATGGCAGCCAAAGCAGGTAAGTAGGATTCCATCACATGAAGCACAGATCCACTAGCCACCAACTGCGATAGAATTAATAGCCTTTGTGTTTTTCCCTTTTTATGGCCCATACCCAAATCTCCTTATTGGCTGAGACCGTCATAATGGTAATCAACGCCGCTCACCAGGCGAACTATAATTCGGTTAGGAATGCAGATAATGGACTCACCGGGGTGGCTTATCCATCCTGTTCCAATACATATTTTGTCAGGGCAGGGTGATTCTACCATCCTTATTTTATTGTCTCCAACCTCAAGTAGGCTATACCCGACAACGCCCCGGATTCGGTATTGCTCTCCCAGCTCACTAACGGAAAGGGAACCCCTCCGCATTTCTTGCCCATCTACTTCTATTACAACCTCAACTGGGCCCGAAGCCATAAAATGGTTGTTCCATAATAAAATAAGGCCAGCAGACGATACGGCCACAATAAGAATCACAGCCACCACAGTTTTATCACCTGGTGTCATCGGTTTGTCCCTTCTTTGCCAACAAGTTCCAGCCGATTTTTATAAGGCCCAGCGGCATGCACATGTAACTCAGGTGTCACTATCAAAGAAGTCAGGTTGGGCAACTGTTTAACCACAGCCATTCCCCTGTCGGCCCCAAGAACAAACACTGCTGTAGATAAAATGTCGGCTTCAGTACTGCTTTCCCCTATTATTGTAGCGGATAATAATTCCTGGGCAGGATATCCTGTCTGGGGATCAAAAATATGGTGATAGCGCATTCCATCCCGAATAAAATAGCGTTCGTAATCCCCTGATGTAACAATGGTCAAATCCCGGCTTGGCAGTACAGCCACCGCTTTCCATTTTCCTTCCGGACGCGGATGACGGATACCTATCCGCCACATTTTGCCGTCAGGTCGTAGGCCCAGGGTCCAGATGTTGCCCCCAGCATCGATTAAAGCTGAATCAATACCGTATTCCCGCAGTACTTCCCGGGCTTGATCAGCGGCATAACCTTTGCCCACCCCGCCTAAATCGATACCCATGCCAACCTCCGGTAAAAATACTGACTGCGTCTGCCGGTCCAAAACCATTTTACCATAACCCACCAGTTCCAATGCTTGTTTAATCTTTTCCGCTGTGGGAACGCTTTCCCGTTCAGTACCGATAGCCCATAATTCCACTAACGGACGCACAGTAATATCAAAAGCTCCAGCCGACAAAGCACTATAATACTGGCAGCGCTCCAGCAACTCGAACAGTTCGTCACCCACTGGAACCGGTTCAAAACCGGCTTTGCTGTTGATGGCCGCTATTTCACTATCCGGATCATTGGCATCCAACAATCCCCCCACTCGCCTAACTTCGGCCAGGGCGGCTACCACCGCTTCTTCGGCTTCAGAACCATAAGCGGTAATTGTGACAACCGTATCTAATAAAAATTCAGACCGGCGCACCTCAGGCGGGGTTCCTCGACAGCCGCTTAATTGCAAGCTTGCAACCAGCAAAAATAGGGTTGTCAGCCCAATCCATCGTAATTGCACTCAAGTCAACCTTTCGTTCGTTCAGGCGGTTTGCTTATCATACTGCAATTGATGATGACTGCCCGGTAGTAGTTTCGTCAATAATAATTTTTCGCGGGCATTTTTCAGCACAAAGACCACAGTTTGTACACTTACTATAATCTATTCGGGCCAAGTTGTCTTTTACCTTAATGGCATCATGCTGGCAAACCTTCTCGCAAATACGGCAGGCAATACAGCCCACTTCACACACTTCCCGTGTTTCGCGCCCAGGTGCAGTGGAGCTGCAAGCCACAAACACCCGGCTTGGTGCTGGAACCAACTCCAATACCGCCTGCGGACAAGCTTCTACACAAACACCGCAGCCGGTACAAAGAGAACGATCCACCTGAGGCAGATTATCTGAATCCATGGTAATGGCACCAAAGGGACAAGCCCGGGCACAATTCCCTAGTCCCAGGCAGCCATAGATGCAAGCCTTTCCACCAAAGGCAAAACTTTTTGCACTGCGGCAATCATTCAGTCCTATATATTCGGCCCTTTGCTTTGCGTGCTGATTGCCACCCCGGCAGATAAGCCGGGCTATTAAACAGTCCTCTGCTTTCACTTCAATGCCCAATATTCTAGCTATGGACTGAGCAACCTTGGATCCACAAACAGTGCACGCTGTTGGCGATACCTCACCTTTAATAATGGCTGCCGCCAAGCCACTACAACCGGGGTAGCCGCAAGCACCACAGTTGGCCCCTGGCAGCAATTCCAGAATCTCTTCCGCTTTAGAATCCTTATCGACAGCAAATATACGAGCGGCAACACCAAGGAGGACTCCAAACAACAAGCCCAACCCCCCAAGGCCCAAAATAGCTGACATCAGTTATCACCCCCTAAAATAGAATACCTCTAAATAAACCTTGAAAACCAAAGAAAGCTATCGACATTAAACCTGTTGCCACCAACGCAATGGGAAATCCACGCATACTGGGGGATATTGGAGCAAAAGCTAACCGCTCCCGGATTCCGGCAAACAGAATAATCGCCAAGGACCAACCCACAGCACTAGCGGCCCCGCTTACTACACTTTCCAAAAAGTTGTAGCCTTCAGTAATATTAAGAAGCGCCACACCCAAGACGGCACAGTTGGTGGTAATCAAGGGCAGGTAGATTCCAAGTGCTTGATATAAAACCGGGCTTACCTTTAGAATCACCATTTCCACAAACTGTACTAAGGTTGCGATGACAAGGATAAAAGCTATGGTCTGCATATAATTGAGTCCAAATCGTTCAAGCAGATATCGGTTCAAGATCCAGGTCACACCTGAAGCCATGGTCATGACAAATATAACCGCCAGGCTCATTCCGGTAGCAGTTTCCACCTGTTTGGAAACACCCCAGAAAGGACAAAGGCCCAGGAAGCGGCTAAAAATATAATTGTTTATTAGAATGCCGCCAATAATAATCGCCAGGTAGTTCACTTTAAGTCCCCCTTGTTCCCTCTGTTTTGCCGGTAAGAACGTTAAGCCCAGCCAATAAATAGCCCAGGGTCACAAAAGCTCCTGGTGGTAATATCATCACTATGGCCGGCTCAAATGTCTGCGGGAAAACTTGCAGGCCCCACCAAGTGCCATTTCCCAGTAGCTCACGGATAGAAGCAAGAACAAGCAGAGACAAGGTAAAACCAATGGCCATCCCAAGGCCATCGGCAACAGAATAAAGGAGGTTATTCTTGCTGGCAAAAGCTTCGGCCCGGGCTAAAATAATACAGTTTACTACAATCAAAGGTACAAATACCCCCAACTTGGCATGGATATCTGGTTGGATCGCTTTTAATGTCAAATCTGCTACCGTAGTGAAAGTAGCGATGACGACAATGAAAATTGGAATCCTAATTTCAGCCGGTACTACTTTTCTGAGTAAAGACACCAGGGCATTGGACGCCGTCAAGACAAAAATCACTGCGATTCCCATCCAAAATCCGTTGGCTACTGCCGTTGTCACCGCTAACGGGGCACACATACCGATAACCATTCTTAGTACCGGATTTTCGTTGATAATACCATTGGAAAAAGTGTTCCAAAGCCGTCTCATTCTTCCCACCCCCTGATTTATCCTCGGGTAGACTGGACACCATATACCCGAGGCGTTGTCCAGCGTTCAATAAATGGTACCAATAGATTCATTAGCAAGATCGAATAAGAAACCCCTTCTGGATAATCACTCCAAAAACGGATAAGAACAGTGATAATGCCACAACCTACACCAAAAACCAGCCGCCCGTGTGGCGTAACCGGTGTTGTAACATAATCGGTAGCCATAAAGAAAGCCCCTAACATGAGGCCCCCAGCCAATACATGGTAAAGGGGATCGCCGGCAAAAAGGCTACCACTGCCGCCAAAAATCCAGGCCAGCATCGCTACAGTACTGATAAATGTAACTGGTGTCCGCCAGTCTATTACTTCCTGCCAAACGAGATATAGGCCCCCCACCA
>DATERQ010000119.1:0-4121 GCA_035271345.1 bacterium
ATGTAACGGGGACGGGGAAAGAGGAGGAAAGCATTAGATGAAAAAAAAAGTCGTTATTGCGCTGGTGGTGGTGGCGCTGATAACTGTGGGGATTTTTGCCGCCATCAAGGCCCGCCGACGGGCTAAAGTTGAGAATCCGGATGTTATAGCCACCGGGCAGGTAGCCTGGGGTAACGTGAGGCTAACAGTGGAAGGGTGGGGAACCCTTTCTGCTGGTGAAGTAAGGGAGGTGGCCCCCCTCACCGAGGGTTTGGTGGACCGAGTGCTGGTGGAAGAAGGACAGCAGGTGGAAGAGGGCGATCCGCTGCTAACATTATACAATGCCACCTTAGGTATGGAAGTTGAAAAGACTCGGTTAGAACTTGAACAGGCCCAGTTGGACTTAGCCCAGGTTCTTGGTGTTCCGCCGGAACGCACAAGCGCTGCCAATCCGGATTTGGCGTTATCGGTGCGGGCTCCAGTCAGCGGGCGGGCGGTGGAGCTGTCGGTGAAAGCAGGCGAACAGGTGGGAGCCAAACAAGACCTGCTACGGTTGGTGGATGACAGCGAGGTGCTGGTGGAACTCTTCTTAGATGAGGGCTCGGCAGCCCACATTAAATCAGGACAAAAAGCGGAATTGTTTTTCCATGATTTTTCCGGGAGCACTCCCGGCACGGTAAAAGAAGTGGATCCTAACCGTTATCCTGAAGGCAGTTCCTTTGCGCGTCGGATCGTTATTGCCGTACCTAATCCAGGGCTGCTGACATTGGAAATGAAGGCTGATGCAAATGTCAATACTGGCACTGGCATTGTAGCCGGCACAGCTACAGTTACATCGTGGAAAGAAGATACCTGGGTATCCAGCGGTGTTGGCGGTAGAATTGATAAGCTTCATATCAAGGAAGGTAGCTACGTTCAAACCGGTCAAACCATTGCCACCCTGGAAAAAAGCTCCGCTTTACTTGAGGTTTACGGGCAGATTCTAGCCCTACGGCAAGCCGAGGTGAGTTACGAACGCAAGCAAGAAGAGCTGGCCGGCCTCACTTTGAGGGCGCCTATCAGCGGACAAGTGATAGCCTTAAATACCGAAGCCGGGCAAAAAATAGAAGCCGGACGCACCTTAATTAAAATCGCCAGTTATGAAAAAATGAATACCAAAATTACCATTGACGAGCTTGACATTATCCACATTAAACCTGACATGGAAGCCACTGTGTCGGTGGATGCCATGCCCGGAGAGGTATTTGCCGCCCGCGTTGTGGAAGTTGCCCAGGAGGGGGGCAGCCAGAATGAAAACCCCTATGATGGCCCTACCGGCCCCAGCGGGTTTCCGGTAAAAATTGAGATTTTGAAACCGGGGGATTTGCGCGCCGGCATGACAGCCAATGTTTCTATCTTTATCGAAGAACGCAATGATGTTTTGGTCGTACCGATAGAGGCTGTTTATGAACAGGAAGGGTCTTCTTTTGTCCAGGTGCTGGAGGGAGGGAAACCCCAACAGGTTCAGGTGCAAATAGGCTTACAGGATCGGGCAGTGGCCGAGGTGCTAGCAGGCCTAGAGGAAGGGCAGGAAGTAATCCTAGGTAGTTCTGCCGATGATGAGTTCTTCTTTGGACCAGGCATGGCGGTACCGATGCGGATGTGAGGGGCAGGGAAATGAAGATGATTATGGTGGATGTAAATAATGTTACCAAGGATTATCGCATGGGTGCCATCAAGGTACCGGCTTTGAGAGGGGTCAATCTACAAATAGCGTCTGGCGAAATGGTGGCTATTATGGGGCCGTCTGGATCGGGAAAATCTACGTTGATGAATATTATCGGTTGTTTGGACCGGCCTTCCAGCGGAAGCTATCGGCTGTTGGGGGAAGAGGTAAGCAAAAAGACTGATAGTGAACTGGCAGGAATCCGCAATCGCGGGGTTGGGTTTGTGTTCCAGGGCTTCAATCTGCTACCGCAGTTGACGGCACTGGAAAATGTGGAGCTGCCCCTTATTTATCGTGGAACACCGGGAATTAGCAGACGGGGCTTGGCGGTAACGGCCTTGACCCGGTTGGGGCTTAAAGACCGTTTGCACCACCGGCCGCAGGAACTTTCTGGTGGTGAGCAGCAGCGGGTGGCCATTGCCCGGGCCGTGGCAGCGGAACCGGAGATGGTTTTAGCCGACGAGCCCACTGGGGCTTTGGATTCGCGCACTGGTGAAGAAATACTGGCTGTGTTTCAGGAACTCCATGCCCAGGGGAACACAATAGTTGTGGTAACCCATGATCCCGATATTGCCCGCCACTGTGAACGGGTGTTGTACCTGACTGATGGAGTTGTGGTGGCTGACGAACCAGTGAAAGACGAAGATTATCTTTTGGCTACAGAATTGTTAGCTACCTTCCCAGCCGAGATGGAAGAGGAGGCTGGGGCATGACCATACTTTTAAGCATTAAGCTGGCTTGGCGCAGTATCATCGGCAATAAATTAAGGTCAGCTTTGACTATGCTAGGGGTAATTATAGGGGTGGCGTCGGTGATTACTTTGGTTTCAGTGGGAGAAGGGGCGCGGATTGAGATTCAACAACATTTGCAAAGCCTAGGTTCCAATGTGATTGAAGTTTATAGTCATAGTTGGGAAGTGAAATTTACGCCGGAACTGTTGGAGAATTTAAAAGAGCGGGTGCAAGGAATCAAATATATTATGCCGGTGATGCATGTTGGCGGTAATCTAAAATGGCGCAATACTACCTTTGATTGCAGCGGAGAAGGCGTAGGCGAAGACTTCCTACCTTTGCGTGACTTAGAATTGGTTGGCGGCCGTGGTTTTACCAAGGCTGATATTAGCAACAGAGGTCGGGTAATGGTGGTGGGCTCCATTGTGGCTGATAAATTATTCCGTGGTACAAATCCAGTTGGACAAGAAGTATATCTGCAAGGCCAACAGTTCACCGTGATCGGTGTATTGAAGGCCAAGATTTCCGCGGACCAGGAATGGGGTATTGATCGTACTGTCTATATTCCGTACAGTACCGCCATGCGTATCCACGGTTATGATCGCATTGATACTATCAATATTAAAGCCAAAGGGGCTTTGGAATCGGCCCAGGCAGCGGCGCAGCTAAAGCGGATCTTTTACAAGATTCACCGTCGCGATGATGCCGTCTATATTATGAGCCGCGATGATATGATGAAACAAATAGCCGAAATGAACCTTATTATGACCCTAATGTTAGGTGCTATTGCAGGAATTTCCTTGGTGGTCGGCGGCATTGGGATCATGAATATAATGTTGGTGTCGGTTAGCGAGCGCACACGGGAGATTGGAATTAGAAAAGCGGTGGGTGCTAAAAACTCACAAGTGTTAGGACAGTTTCTCATTGAAGCGGTAATTTTGAGCTCTGCCGGTGGCATTGTCGGTATTTTTCTTGGCACGGGGGGATCGATGCTCATTCGACACTTTGGCCCCACCACGGCAGTGACGCCGGCTTCAGTCTTTTATTCGTTTTCATTTGCCTTGTTGGTGGGGGCTATCTCCGGCGTCTGGCCGGCGGCAAAGGCATCCAGACTAAACCCCACTGATGCGTTGCGGTAACGGATATTAGGGCGCTTGGCGTATCCAGTTAAGCGATGGCTTCCTCGCTGTCGGGTATTCGCAGGACGCGGACATCAGATTGAGGGGTTTGTTCGATCAATTGTACAAAAACATTATCATCGATTAAGGTGGCCAGAGCCTTGCGCACAGCTACTTCGTCCACTTGGCGTACCTTGCTGTAAATGCTGACTGTTTTATTAAAAGTGACATAGGGATGGGTGTGGATAGAATTCGTGACAAAGGCTGTTAGGTCATCACGGTCCACCAAACAAGTCTCAGTATCGATTTCTAATTCACGTACATCGGAAGCGCTTTGATATAGTTCCCGATTAATAAAATGGGGGATGCCGATAATAACAATGTTTTTCTTACACCGAACCCGCAATCTGGCCACCACGCTGGAAAAATGACCATCTCCGGTGACAATAACGATGGTGCCAATATCTTCTTGATCCAGATAGGTTCCATAGATAGCATCCAACATGGTAAAGTCGGTGTAGTTTTTTACCTTTTCCCGGGAGTGATCCCCAGCGGCGTCCACCATCTCGATGCTTTGGGTTCTTAGCA
>DATERQ010000120.1:0-5686 GCA_035271345.1 bacterium
GCCATGTATACTGATAGGGTTATGGATCATTTTACGCGCCCACGCAACGTGGGGGAAATAGATAATCCAGATGGTATTGGCCAAGTAGGCAATCCCGTTTGTGGTGATATTATGAAGATGACTATTCGTATCAAAGATGACCGAATTGAGGATATTAAGTTCAAGACTTTCGGTTGCGGGGCTGCTATTGCCACATCCAGCATGGTAACTGAACTGGTGAAAGGTAAAACCGTAGCAGAAGCGCTCGAGGTTAGCAATCAGACCGTGGCCAAGGCCCTGGGGGGGCTGCCCGGACAAAAAATGCACTGTTCTAACTTAGCCGCCGATGCTTTACACAAGGCTATTGCAGATTATAAGAATAAGCATAAGCGGGCAGGTGATGAGTAATGGCGCGCCCACGCATTGTGGCGGCCATGAGCGGTGGTGTAGATTCCTCCATGGCGGTAGCACTACTCCAACAAAAAGGCTACGATGTAATCGGTGTTACCATGCAAATGTGGGAAGAGGCATCAACTGAGGCCTATGGAGAACGTCGTGGGAGTTGCTATTTTGTGAATGCCCTTGCTGATGCGCGGCTGGTGGCGGAAAGACTTGGGATAAAGCACTATGTGGTTAATGTTAGCGATGAATTTCAGCGTAAAGTAGTACAATATTTTTGTCAAGAATATGCTTCAGGACGGACCCCTAATCCATGCACTGTTTGCAACAGCCGGTTAAAATTCCGTTATTTGTTAGATGAGGCCCGGGCCCTAGATGCCAATCTTATAGCCACTGGTCATTATGCTCGCCTTAGATATGATGCGAACCGGGATCGGTTTGTTTTGCTAGCAGCTATAGATAAAAGGAAAGATCAAAGTTACGTCCTTTATGGACTGACCCAAGAACAATTGGCTCATGCACTGTTCCCGTTGGGCAGGCTCACCAAGGAGAAAACGAGGACTCTGGCAAAACAACTTGGATTAACTGTGGCCAAAAAGAAGGATAGCCAGGAAATTTGCTTTGTGCCTGATAATGACTATCGCGCCTTCTTAGATAAACGCATTCCGACATCGATAAAACCGGGGCCGTTTCTTGACAAACATGGACAAGTACTAGGAACCCATCGAGGCCTTCCGTTTTATACCGTCGGGCAGCGTCGACATTTAGGGGTTGCCTCGGGTAGCCGTTTATATGTGATCAGTATGAATCCCAAAAGAAATAGCATTACCCTAGGCGAAGAAAAAGCGCTCTGGCGCCATGAAACAAGAGTGGAAAAAGTTAATTGGGTTAGTATTTCTGCCCCAACGGAGCCGTTAGAGGCCATGGTAAGGGTGCGTTATCGGGGTATTGTTTACCCAGCCCGGTTGTGCCCGAAGGGCACCACTGCTGTTCACATTCGATTCCATAAGCCAGCTCGGGCTGTGGCTGCGGGACAAGCGGCGGTTTTTTATGGGGCTGATGATGAAGTCCTCGGTGGTGGTATTATTTCCGACTAGAAAATGGAGGGGATCTGTTGTTTTGGGCAACAGGTCCTTTTTGGGTTTGGCGGGGCGATTTCCGGGACATACTAGGGGCAAGGAGCCGATAAGGGGGAAAGATGGTGTCCATACGTTGGAGCTGCCCAGTATGTGGCGAACACTATGTGGGCCGTGTAGGGACGAACCAATACTATTGCCGTAACTGCTGCCTGGAGTTTACGCCCTCAGACCAGGGATATCTGGTTTATGAAGTACAAGATGATGGTTCCTTACAAGCTTGGGAAGATCCTATCATGGGTTACTAAGGGGGCATCATAGTGAGAAGAAATGGGTTTTGGGGCGGACTATTGGCTGGTGGGATCCTGGGAGCCATGATCGGCGTGGCCTCATATTCCAATCTGAAGCCTGAGATCAAAAACCGAATCACGCGAACTCATCAAAAGATAGCAAGGGCTGGAACGATCATTTCGAATATATGGCGTCGGCTGCTTAAGGCTTGATATGTATGGTCGGCGGTGGCGCAGACGGTGGTGTTTTTTTGCGGGCCTGCTGCTGTCGGGCCTCTTTCTTTTTCTTGTGCGGGCGGCCTTAGTCCCTTTTATTTATGCCTCTATCCTTACCTATTTTTTAGCACCTATGGTGGACTTTCTGGAACGCCGGGCATTTAGTCGGGTGACGGCTGTCATGCTAGTGTATGCTGGCGTCGCTGCCATATTGGTAGTCTTTTTTGCCGGCGCTGTACCACTGGTTCTGGGGGAATTGGAGGCATTTGCAAATGCAGTACCAAAATACAGCATGGGGATTACTATGCGTCTGAATGAAATGCAACGTTTGTATTCCAAAGTGATTCTTCCGGCTGGATTGCGTCAAGTGATGGATGAAAATATTGTCCGACTGGAAAACACCATACTTTCTTATGTACGGGGAACTGCTTCATTTGCCCTAGCCTTGTTTTCACATATGTTGGCTATCATTATTGCTCCTATCCTTTCTTTTTACATGTTGCGTGATTTGCCTTTGTTGAAAAAAAAATACTTGGCGCTGTTTCAACGTGATGATCACCGGGCCCTTGGGCAGTTGCTTACACAAATAAACGCTGTTCTAAGTGGTTTTATCCGAGGGCACTTGCTGGTGGCGCTTATTGTTGCACTCATATCCTTTTTGGGGTTATCTATTCTTCAGGTAGATTTTGCCTTGCTAATCGGTTTCACCGCTGGTATTCTGGATATTGTTCCTTATTTTGGCCCGATAATAGGAGCCTTACCGGCAGTCGTTATTGCGTTGTTGGAATCGCCGCTTAAAGCATTGTATGTGATAGTCTTGTTTTTTATAATACATCAGCTTGAAAGCACAATTGTGTCACCTAAAATTCTTGGGGATAGAGTTGGCCTCCATCCGCTGGCGGTGGTCTTTGTGTTGTTAGCTGGGGGGCAGTTAGCCGGCATTGTAGGTGTCTTGCTAGCGGTTCCCGTTACGGCGGGATTCAAGATATGCTGGGATTCATGGGGCATGGGTCCGATTAAAGTTGACAGACAGTAAGGACTGCTTTATAATGAGACCCAATGATATAACAGCGAGGAAGGAGAAAGTACCTTCTAATCTTGCCTTACAGAGAGGGGGCCCTTGGCTGGAAAGCCCCTGGGGGATTTAAGGGAAGGCCGTTCTTGAGCTGAGCGCGAAGAGCGCTTCCGGCGTGCACCGTTATCGCTTATGTGCTGTTGTTCACTGGCACTGGTTGAGGCTACCGGGTAGCAAATCAGGGTGGTACCACGAAATTGACCCTCGTCCCTGCGACGGGGGTTTATTTGTCATTAAAATGATTACGGAGAGGTGAAGGTGTATGAAAAAATTAAGCGGCGATGAAATTAGGACCCGGTTTTTAAATTTCATGGAAAGTAAAGGGCATCTTATATTACCCAGTGCATCTTTAGTACCAGAACGAGACCCAAGTTTACTTTTGATTGGGGCCGGAATGGCACCCTTTAAGCGCTATTTTACCGGTGAAGCAATACCTCCGTCATTACGAATTGCGACTTCGCAAAAATGTGTACGTACTGGCGATCTGGAGAATGTTGGCCGTACCGCCCGCCATCTTACATTTTTTGAAATGCTGGGGAACTTTTCCTTCGGTGAGTATTTTAAAGCGGAGGCCATTCCATGGGCCTGGGAATTTTTAACCGAGGACCTACAGTTACCCAAGGATAGGCTTTGGATTTCCGTCTATACCGATGATGATGAGGCGTATGATATTTGGCATCATAAGGTGGGGATTCCGGCTGAGCGAATTGTACGTCTAGGTAAGGCAACCAACTTTTGGGAGATCGGTACTGGCCCTTGCGGGCCATGTTCGGAGGTTTACATTGATCTTGGTTCTGAACGAGGCTGCGGATTACCCTCATGCCAAGTGGGCTGTGATTGCGATCGCTATTTGGAAATCTGGAACCTAGTGTTTACCCAATTTGATCGTGATAAGGAAGGCAACTATACCCCTTTACCGAAGAAAAACATTGATACTGGCATGGGCTTAGAACGATTGGCTTCGGTATTGCAAGGTGTGACCACTAATTTTGAAACGGACTTGTTATTTCCCATCATTGAAGCCGCGGAGGCGGTGGCGCAGGTAAAGTATGGTCAACGCAAAGAAAATGACGTAGCTCTATCAGTAATAGCTGATCATAGCCGGGCGGTGGTGTATCTTATCGGCGATGATGTTCTGCCGGCAAACGAAGGGCGAGGTTATGTGCTAAGACGCCTGCTGAGACGAGCGGTAAGATACGGTCGCTTACTAGGGATAAAAAAACCATTTTTAAATCAAATTGCTTCCGTCATAATAAAAATAGGCCGAACTGCATATCCCGAGCTAGCACAAAAGAAGATATTTATTCAAAAGGTGATTCAGCAAGAAGAAACCCGGTTTCTGCACACATTGGATACTGGTCTGGATATCCTTGCTGAAATGAAGGAGCGGTTAACAAAACAAAAGGAGCAAACCCTTTCCGGGCATGATGCTTTCGTCCTGTACGATACGTATGGTTTTCCCCTAGATCTCACTAAAGAAATCTTAGCGGAATCAGGATTAGGGGTGGACAAAGTTGGGTTTCAACAGGAAATGGATGCGCAGCGTCAGCGGGCTCGCTCGGTGCGTTCAGCAACTACTATTTCCGTGGAAGACAGGCTTCAGCGGTTGTTTGGCGATTTGCAGTCAGAGTTTGTCGGTTATGGGTCGCTGGTTCTAAGCGATGTCTCCATCCAGAGACTGGCGGTAGATGATTGTACGGTAATGCAGGCAACAACCGGTGATAGGGTATCTTTGGTTTTGGATCGTTCGCCGTTTTATGCTGAAGCCGGGGGACAAGTCGGAGATAGTGGTACCATAGAAACAATGTCGGAAGCGGTGGTTGAGGTAATAGATACAAAACGTGTCGCCTCTGGCGCCATCATCCATGTGGGCCGGGTGATCAAGGGAACCGTTCAAGCGGGGGATGAGGCCGTAGCAGTGGTTAACAAAGAACGGCGCTTGGCCATTGCCCGCCATCACACCGCTACCCATCTTCTTCATCAGGCACTGCGGCAGGTATTAGGAGACCATGTACGTCAAGAAGGTTCTTTAGTTACACCGGAACGCTTAAGGTTTGATTTTTCGCACTTTCGTTCTTTGACATCCGAAGAAATGCGGGCAATAGAACGGCTTATCAACAGCCTTGTTCTTGAAGATGTTGCCTTGGAGACAAGTATAATGGATCGGGCTCAGGCCCAGATGCTAGGGGCCACGGCTTTATTTGGAGACAGATATGGGGGCACGGTACGGGTAGTAAAAATCGGTTCGTTCAGCCGAGAACTATGCGGAGGAACCCATGTGGACCGCACGGGACAGGTCGGATTATGCCGAATTATTAACGAAGCCAGCATTGGTGCTGGACTAAGACGGATCGAGGCCGTGGCAGGAATGGAGGCGTGGTCCTTGTGGCGTAAACAGGACTCACTAGTGATGGAAACGGCCAAAATGCTTGATACTACACCGGACCAGCTTGTGTTAAAAATCGAGGACCTTAAAGCTTCACTGAGAGAGAAGGAAAAAGAGCTGGCACGATTAAATACTAGGATACTGAAAACAAATGTTTCAAATCTGTTGGATAAGGTGGAAGAAGTAGGGACTAGTAAATTGCTGTTTGCCGAAATAGAGGCAAAGGGCATGGATGATTTACGAACAGCGGTAGATATTATAAGAG
>DATERQ010000121.1:0-9008 GCA_035271345.1 bacterium
CCTTCGGGCTTCGCCCTCAGGGTGACAGTAAAAAGGGCCTCAAGGTGACAACAAAAATCAGTATAGTTACGAGCCACCTTAATGCCCCACCGGCTTCGTTAGTGTCATCCCGAGCGGAGCGAGGGATCTTGAGCCGGAGGATGAGGGAAAGACCCTTCGGGCTTCGCCCTCAGGGTGACAATAAGAGGGGGCCTCAGGATGACAGTTTAAATAACCCTTGGGCTGATGATCAATGAACCGCCTTGTGGATGGTAATAACAGGCTGGATGGCTGTTTTTGCAGCTCGGACCCCGCGTTTTGATCTGTTGCCCACCCGATTGAAATATGCTACAATTGATTAGTATCGGCTGAATTGGCCCAGCCGATGTTGTAAGGCGGATTTGAGAGGAGGGCCAGGCTTGAATCGTATTTTTCGCAGCATGAGTCTCTACTTGCTGCTCATCATTATAGCTCTTTCTATTATTAACTACTTCTCTACTTCTGCTCCCCAAGAGGAAGAATTGAGCTATACACAGTTCTTATCCTTGCTGGAAAAAGATGATGTAAAGGAAGTAGTTATTTCCAGTGATAAAGTCGAGGGAGTGCTAAAAGACGGCACTGAATTTAGTATGCCTTTTTTAGGTGACTTGGCTCGGCTGGAAGAAAGGCTCGAAAATAAAAAAGTGGAGATAGACTATAAACCGGCTCAAGGGCCGCCCTGGTGGTCTACGCTCTTGTCCACATTGCTACCTATTATATTGTTGGTAGGCGTGTGGATGTTTATCATGCAACAGACACAAGGTGGGGGCAGTCGGGTGATGTCGTTTGGAAGAAGCCGAGCCCGGCTTTATACTCCGGAGGACAAAACCAGGATCACATTTGCCGATGTGGCTGGGGCGGAAGAGGCCAAAGAGGAGCTAGAGGAGATAGTACAGTTTTTGAAAGAGCCGAAGAAATTCCTTGATTTGGGGGCGCGGATTCCCAAAGGAGTATTGTTGGTTGGGCCGCCGGGCACCGGTAAAACATTGCTGGGAAGGGCTGTGGCCGGCGAGGCCGGGGTTCCCTTCTTTAGTATTAGCGGTTCTGATTTTGTGGAAATGTTTGTTGGCGTTGGTGCGGCCCGGGTACGGGATTTGTTTGAACAAGCGAAGAAAAACACCCCATGCTTGGTGTTTGTCGATGAGATTGATGCCGTTGGCCGTCAGCGTGGAGCCGGCTTGGGCGGGGGACACGATGAACGCGAACAGACACTAAACCAGCTTTTGGTGGAAATGGACGGATTTGGGGTTAACGAAGGGGTTATTGTACTGGCGGCTACTAACCGTCCTGACGTATTGGACCCGGCTCTTTTGCGTCCGGGCAGGTTTGATCGGCAAGTGATTTTGGATCAGCCTGATGTTAAAGGCCGAGAAGCAATACTGAAGGTGCATGCCAAGGGTAAGCCGTTGGATAAGGATGTGGATTTGGCGGTGTTGGCCCGGCGAACCCCTGGTTTTACTGGAGCCGATTTGGCCAACATGTTGAATGAAGCTGCTATCTTGACCGCTCGGCGCAACAAAAAGCGAATTGGGATGGATGAACTAGAAGAGGCCATTGACCGCGTTATTGCCGGGCCAGAACGTCGTAGCCGGGTAATCTCAGAGCGGGAACGGCGACTGGTGGCTTTCCATGAGGCCGGGCACGCCGTGATTGGGCACCTGTTGCCCCACGCTGACCCGGTGCACAAGGTATCTATTATTCCGCGGGGCCGGGCCGGCGGTTACACCCTGAGTCTACCCAAGGAAGACCGCTATTACCTTACCCGGTCGGAGTTGTTTGATCGGGTGACGCAGTTGCTGGGCGGGCGCGTGGCGGAAGAGCTGGCCTTGGACGAGATTAGTACCGGGGCTCAGAATGATTTGGAGCGGGCCACCGGTGTTATTCGAAAGATGATTACTGAATATGGTATGAGCGAGGAGCTAGGGCCGCTCACTTTCGGCCATAAGAAAGAAGAAGTGTTCCTGGGCCGAGATATTGCCCGGGATCGGAACTATAGTGAAGAGGTGGCTTCGGCCATAGACCGAGAGGTGCGCCACTTTGTGGATCTTTGTTATGACAAGGCTGTGACTTTGTTGACGGAGAACCGCGATCGCTTGGATAAAGTGGCCTACTCTCTGTTGGAACAAGAAACCTTAGAAGCTGAAGAGTTTGAAGCCCTTATGAACCCAAAGACTGAAGCGGCAGCAGTGGAGCCGAAGGAGCCACCGAAACAACTACCGCGGATGGCCGAACTGAGGATATCGTTTCCCACCGCGCCACAGCAGGCCTGAAAGGAGAGGTAGGAGTGGAATTTGCACTTGAACCCGGGCTTGCTCACGAGGTAACAGAAGAAGTGAAAGCTGCGCATACAGCAGCCAGTTTCGGTAGTGGTGGGGTTGGGGTGTTGGCTACCCCCATGCTGGTGGCTTTGCTGGAAGGAGCGGCTATGAATGCGGTCCAACCTGACCTACCATCTGGATGGACTACTGTGGGGACCCGGGTGGATATAAGTCATTTGGCAGCGACGCCAGTGGGCATGAAAGTCACCGGACGGGCCGAGTTGGTGGAGGTGAAAGGTCGCCGGCTGGTCTTTGCTGTGGAAGCCCATGATGAACAGGACAAAGTTGGGCAAGGCCGGCATGAACGTTTTATTGTGAATACGGAGCGCTTTGAGGGCCAGGCCCGGGCCAAAGCAGAACTGATATAGGTGGCGGCCATGAAGATGCTATTGGCTTTGGATGTGGGGAATACCCATGTAATGGCCGGCGTGCTATCGGAGGGCAAAATACTGACCCGCTGGCGGCTTAGCACTGACCGCTCGAAAACCGAAGATGAATATGGTCTCTTTTTGTATGAACTCTTTACAATTTCAGGGTTAGATCCTAAAGATGTAAGGGGGGTCATCATGGCATCGGTGGTGCCCCCGCTCACATGCATTTTAGAAAAGCTATCGCAGCGCTATTTTAACTGCAAGCCGCTTATGATCGAGCCTGGTATGGATATTGGTATGCCAATCCTTTATGATAATCCGCACGAGGTGGGAGCCGATCGGCTAGCCAATGCGGTGGCAGCTTACCACTTGTATGGCGGCCCTTCCATTGTGGTGGATTTTGGAACGGCTACCAGCTTTGATGTGATTTCGGCTTTAGGAGAATATATGGGTGGTGCCATTGCGCCTGGTATTCTGACTGCCACCGAGGCTTTATTTCTAAAGGCAGCCAGGCTTCCCCGGATCGATTTGGTGGACCCGGGATCAGCCATTGGAAAGGACACTGTTTCCAGTATGCAAGCCGGGGTTATCTACGGATTTGCTGGGCAAGTAGATGCGTTGGTGGAGCGGATCCGGACTGAGCTTGGGACAGGTGCCTTGGCTGTGGCTACGGGTGGATTGGCTCCGTTGGTGGCGGCGCAATCCAGAACTATTAATAAGGTAAACTTAGACCTTACCTTGACTGGCTTGCGACTTATTTACGAGCGCAAGCTCCACAGGCGGTCACAGCAGAGAGTGGACGGCAAGCCCCGCTAGGGGCTTGCTTGTTACTGGAAAGGAAAAAAGGACTACTATGGTGGAGTTATTGGCCAACCCAGTTGTGGTGGGCCCCATGGCCGGAATCAGCGATGCTGTTTTTCGAAGCCTAATTTGGGAGCAAGGCCCGGCATTGGTGTGGACTGAAATGATTAGTGCCCAGGCCTTGCTTTACGATAACCGGCGCACCTGGGAAATGGTGCGACCCGGTCCCGGGGAAGGGCCGCTGGTGGTGCAATTGTTTGGCAAAGAACCGGACTTGATGGCTGAGGCGGCCACGAAAGTGATGCGGTTTGATCCTGCGGTCATTGATATTAATATGGGTTGTCCGGCCCCAAAAATCGTGAACAATGGTGAGGGGGCAGCGCTGCTTAAAACACCTGATCTGGCTGTTGATATTTTGAAAGCGGTAAACCAAGCGGTGGGGCGGCCGGTGACAGCTAAAATCCGCCTTGGTTGGGATCCAGACCATATAATCGCGCCGCCGTTGGCGGAACAATTGGCCGACGCCGGAGCGGCTGCAATTACGGTTCATGGCCGGACCAGGTCCCAGTTTTATGGTGGCCGGGCCGATTGGGGTCAAATTAGGCGGGTAAAAGAAGCGGTGAGAATACCGATCATCGGCAATGGCGATGTGTTTACACCGCAGGCAGCCAAAGAAATGTTGGTTAGCACCGGAGTCGACGCGGTAATGCTGGCCCGGGGGGTATTGGGGAATCCGTGGTTGGTGGGGCGGACAGTGCACTATCTAGCCACGGGAAAAGTGGCGGCGGAGCCGGAACTGGAAGAACGGCTATCGATGGGATTAAGACACCTGGAATTGGCGACGATTGCAAAGGGAGAGCAGCAGGGCCTGGTGCAAATGCGTAAGCACTTGGCTTGGTATACAAAAGGACTGCCCGGTGCGGCCGGGTTCCGGGGCCGGATCATGAATGCTCAGGCGGTGGATGAAGTGAAGGAAATGCTAAAGCAGTATTTCAGACCCGGGAGGAGGGGAAGAGCATAATGAAAACGTTGGTTTTGCCAGTGGCCAATGGGGTTTTCCCTCGGCCGGGTGGTATGATTCAAGGTTTGTTTTTGGATCGGTTTTCGGTGCAGACCTTAAACTGTCTTGGGGTGGAAGCCGCGGCTTTGTTAGTGCCTCTCGCCCAGGGTAGAAAGGCACTTTACCCGGCTGGGATGTTGGTCCAAATTAAAGATATGAGAGCCGGGACGGCGATAAATCCTATTACCTGGAACACAGAAGAAGTATTGATCGCAGATTTAAGTGGTATTTCCCATGCCCGGGCGCAGCGGTTTGTGGGGGAAGGTGGATTTATTGTGGCAGAATCGGTGGAGGTGTTGGATTTAGGGTTGCTGCGCAGCAGGGGTGAACCTGTTATCTCCGGGGCTGGTTGGCAAGTACAAGGTGGCTATACGGAACCGCGGTCAGCACGCGATATCACGGTGGCGGTATACGGGCGTGATTTTGGGGGCAAAAAGGTCCAAATTCAAGGTCAGGTAGGCGGTATGGTGACGGCGGAAAAGGCCCACACGTTGGAACATGCTATCATTCGGGCGTTGGGGGAGTATGGGCTATGTACAGCTAAGAACTTAGCTTGGGCCATGCAGGTGGAAGCAGCCGAGCTTAAAGACTCTATTTCTTGGGGCTTGCACTTTAAACTGCCGGAGATTTTTGGGCGGACCCGCAGCGGACAATGTGGCAATCCCATGACTTCGTTGGCCCATTTTTATCTGGGGCAGGAACTGTCTCAGTTACTAAATGAAGGCCGAACGTTGCCGGTGGCGTTGGAGCGGGCGCGGAGCCGAACCTTGTCGCGCCTCACCAATGATTTGGATTTGGGGGCCGAGCCAGAGTACTTGGCTTTACGGGGGCTAAAAATTGGCATGTGCCATGATGACAGCAGCATAAAATTGGGTACGCTGCGGCGTGTGCTGAACGCTTTTCCGTCTGATCCGTGGCACTAAAAAGAGGGATGGTTTATGATACCGGCGAAGATTTTAGATACTGTTAAAGCCTTGCAACAAGCAGGATACCCGTCTTATTTGGTGGGGGGCTGTGTTCGTGATCTGTTAATGGGGAAAAGACCGCAAGATTTTGATATTGCCACTGCGGCTACACCGGAGAATGTGGGGCAGCTATTTTCCCAGGTTATACCCACCGGCCTGCCTTTTGGCACTGTTACCGTCTTGACACCGGAGCCGGTGCAAATAACCACTTTTCGCCGTGATGGCGGTTATACCGATGGTCGTCACCCCGATCAGGTGGACTTTACTACCGACCTGGATGTGGATTTAAGCCGCCGTGATTTCACTGTCAATGCCATGGCTTGGGATCCGGTGGCAGACGTGCTGGTGGATCTGTGGGGTGGCCGGAAAGATATTGAGAAGGGCTTGATTAAGGCGGTGGGGGATCCCGGCGCCCGTTTTCGTGAGGATGGACTGCGGTTATTGCGCGGGGTGCGATTTGTGGCGCAACTGGAGTTCACAGTGGAAAGAGACACGCTAGCGGCCATCAAGGCGGAAGCGACTGGATTACAACTGGTGGCGAACGAGCGAGTGGGGGCGGAATTAGCCCGGTTAGTGGTCGGACCCGGGGTATTTAGGGCCTTGCGGTTGCTGGTGAATACCGGTTTAATGAACCATATAATACCTGAGCTCTTGGCCGGGCATGGTGTGGAACAAGGCCGCCTGCACCGGGAAGATGTGCTGGGGCACAATCTTAGAACCTGCTCTTTAACCCCACCGCAGTTACCGGTACGGTTAGCGGGTCTGCTTCACGATATTGGGAAAGGCCAAGGCTGTAAGATGGGCCCTCATGGTCGCTGTTTTCCCGGGCACGCGGCCCGATCGGCTGCGGTTACGCCGACTATCTTGCGGCGGCTACGTTATAGCAAACAATTGATCAAGCAGGTTACACTATTGGTGAGACACCATATGTTGTTCTGGCGGGGGCCAGAAGGTTTACCTCCAATAAGGCGGTTGGCTGCCCAGGTGGGATGGGATAATTTTGCCTCCATTATCGAGCTGATCAAGGCTGACCGTATGGCTATTTGGGATGATCCTAAACGGGCCAGTGTAGCTGAGTTGGATGAGGCTTACCGGCGAATTGTGGCCGAACGTCCGCCGTTAACAACGGCTGGATTGGTAGTGAGCGGGGCCGATCTTATGGCCGAGTTTGGACTTGAACCTGGCCCCATAGTGGGAAAAATACAGCAGCGTTTGTTGGAGGCGGTTTGGAATGATCCCCTCCTTAACACGGGTAAGGATTTGCTGGCACTGGCGGGAGAAGAATTGGCTCGCTATCGGCATCAGTTACCGGAGAAGGATAAGAATAAGATGTCATAATAAACAGTGCTTGAAATTTTGGCTTTTAACGGCCTGGGAGCAAGGAAAGCTGGACACTTCCTTGCTTTTTTTTATTTTCCCTGGTAGAATCGTTATGTGCACATAAATGTGCACCTGGGGAGGGCCAAGTTGAATGAAAGGTCAGTTTACACGGATCGGCGACAAAGTCATCGACCGCCGCCGTTTGTATTCGGTGGTGGATGAAGTTTTGAAGCTAAGAGCAGATGGCTGCTCCCAGTTGGAGGTAGCCCGGCGTTTAAATACGGAAAGGTCGTTTATTTCCCGGCTGGAAGCGCTGGGAGAAGTTCATCGGGGTGACCGATTAGCGGTGGTGGGTTTTCCGCTGGCAAAAAAAGAAGAGCTGTTGGCAGTGGCTAAAGAAGAAGGTGTGGAATACACGCTGATCCTTAACGATGAAGAACGTTGGCGGTTCGTAGATGAAAAAAGTGGCAATGAGTTGCTCAACGAGGTTACCCAAATTATTGCCGAACTGAGAACTTACGATGCGGTCATTTTTTTGGGATCTGATATGCGGGTACGAATAGCAGAAGCCATGTTAGGCGACAAGGTGCTCTGTGTGGAGTTAGGATCATCACCCATTAAAGGGGATCGTATACTGGAACCGGAACACCTACGCCGGTTGATCCAAAAAGTCAAGCATGCCGATTCATCGGCTGACAATAACCTTTAAGCAGGGGGAATAGTGAATGAAACATGTGGTCAGTGTAAGCCTGGGTTCTTCAAGCCGAAATCACGCGGTGGAAACCGAATTTCTTGGGGAAAAATTCCTCATTGAGCGTATTGGGACCGATGGTGATTTGGAAAAAGCCGAGGCCTTGATTAAGGAATTAAGTGGAAAAGTGGATGCTTTGGGGATGGGTGGCATAGACTTATATCTAACCGCCGGTAATCGGCGCTATGTTATTCGGGATGCTCGACGGCTGGCCCGGGCGGCGAAAAACACTCCGATTGTGGACGGCAGTGGGCTAAAAGGGACTCTGGAACGGAGGGTAGTCCGCTATTTGTCCCAATCGCAGGCAGTGGAACTTGCTGGCAAAAGAGCCTTGTTGGTATCGGGAGTCGATAGATGGGGAATGGCAGAGGGACTCACCGAGGCCGGTTGCATATTAACTTGTGGCGATATTATTTTTGCCCTCGGTTTACCTGTTCCCTTGCACTCGTTGGCTAAACTGAAGCTAGCAGCAGCTTTGATTGCTCCAATAGTGGTGCGGTTGCCGTTTACCATGCTTTACCCCACCGGCAAAAAGCAAGAAGAGGAAAAGGCTGACCCGCGTTTTGCTCGCTACTACCTGAACAATGACATTATAGCCGGGGATTTTTTATTCATTAAACGGCATCTACCGCCAGAGGTACCCGGTAAAACTATTATTACCAACACGGTTACTGCCGCCGATGTGGATGACTTAAAAGAACGGGGTGTGGCAGTGTTGGTTACCACCACACCGGAGTTAAACGGACGCTCTTTTGGCACCAATGTAATGGAGGCGGTGTTGGTATCTTTAGCTGACAATCCTAGTTCGGATCTTTCGATTGGTGATTATGAACGGTTATTGGATAAATTGGAACTAAAGCCCCGAATTACAAGGTTAAATTAATAGTGGTGTTATGAGCGGGGGGCAGCCCATGAAAAAGTTCGCCTTTATCTGTCACCCCTTCGATGTCAGCGCTATTAGGCATCGGCTGCCATGGATGCGGATGCTTCCTGGCCCGGTTGTGGAAATGGCTTCTCGGTTGATGCCACCAGTTGTGGCTTCACATATTACCGGAATTAGATCATCTTGGGCCCAGACGGAGGGGTGGCTTATAGGTGTACCTTTAACTGCAAAGCAAATGGTGACGTTGCCGGAACGGACAGTGCTAAAACGGATTACGCAGGCGATGCAGGTGGCGCAGCGGTTGGGTGCTCAGGTGGCGGGTTTAGGTGTGGATAGAGCCGCGGCCAGGGATGGCAGTGTAATGGTAGGAAAAAACGTGCATATTCCGGTGACCACAGGCTATAGTTATACTATAGGAATGGCACTGGCGGGGCTAGAGCTGGCGGCGGTGAAAAAGCAACTGGATTTAAAGCAGGCTAATGTTTTTGTGCCCGATGCCACCAGTACCATTGGCTCTGTCT
>DATERQ010000122.1:0-2903 GCA_035271345.1 bacterium
GGGAGCCGGGGCCTTTGCTGCCCCTAAGCCCAGAAGAAATAAAGGGGCTAGAGGTTCAAACTGGAATTTGGTCTGAATCCAGATTAGCAGCGGCGTTAACGGAACTCACCGAGCAAGAGGGTTTGCTTCGCTTTGCTGCTCAACCGTGGATTGTGCTGGAGACGGCGCTGGTGGGCCTGGCCTTACCACCGCCAACACCAGCCGACGGCCAAAAGATAACCCCGGCTCCGGCCCAAACTCCGCCACTACCAGGGGCGAAGCCCAAACCAGTATCAGCGCCTGCTGCTGAATCTGCAACTCAGCCAGAGCAACCGCTGCCAGGGGGTGATTTGGCAGGGGTGCAGTCTTGTTGGGATCAAATTTTAAATGCACTCAAGGCTCAAGGCCCGGCTTTGGAAGCGCTCTGGCGCTACGGCCGGCCCCAATCTATCGAAGGCAATATTCTTAATGTAGTCTTTGAGACCGAGGGTATTATGCGGGCGGCTGATCGACCCGACAAAACAGGAGCTTTAGAACAGGCTCTGCAAGAAGTGTTGGAGATGCCCCTACAGGTCCGACTGCAGGTGGCCGTTCCAACGGTGCCAGCGACGGCCGGCCCATCGCCGGTGGTTGAACCGCCAGGCGTAGCGGAAGCAAAAAAATTATTCGGCGCCGATAAGGTTGTGATCCGACCAGAAAGCGAGGAATGAAACCATGGGTATGAACATGAACAAAATGATGAAGCAGGCTCAAAAAATGCAGCGGGAGATGGCCCGGATTCAGACAGAAATAGAAGCAAAAACGGTGACCGGTAGCGCCGGCGGAGGCGCCGTCTCAGTAACAGTGAGCGGCAAGCTGGAGCTGGAAGGGGTGGAAATTGACCCGGCAGTAGTGGATCCGGACGATGTGGAAATGCTGCAAGATTTGGTACTGGCTGCCACCAACGAGGCGATTAGGGAGGCGCAAGCTATGATGGCCAAGGCCATGTCGCGCCTTACTGGGGGCCTCAGTATTCCCGGCTTTTGACCACGACCACAAGATGTGTTTATGGCTGGCGCCGGTGACAAGCCCGGCGTCTGGTTGTCTAAAGGGGGGTTCAGTATGTATTACCCGGAACCCATGGGACGGCTCATCGCCCAACTAAGAAAATTGCCCGGCATCGGGCCCAGAACTGCTCAACGGTTATCATTTCATATTTTGGATATCCCGGCAGAGGAAGCAAAGCAGTTGGTGGGCGCCATTGGTGAAGCAAGGGAAAAAGTGCGGCATTGTTCTATTTGTGGGAATCTGGCCACTGAGGATCCCTGCCGGCTCTGTAGCAACCCCAACCGTGATCGAAGCATAATCTGTGTGCTCCAAGATCCGCGCGATCTGGTGGCCATGGAAAGAACCCACGAATATAGGGGTCTTTACCATGTGCTGGGCGGGGTTATCTCACCGATGGAAGGTATCGGTCCCGACGAACTGCGGGTGAAGGAGT
This sequence comes from bacterium, assembly GCA_035271345.1. Taxonomy (GTDB): domain Bacteria; phylum Bacillota; class DTU030; order DUMP01; family DUMP01; genus DUNI01. The sequence continues at coordinate 1,460 of DATERQ010000122.1, forward strand.
TGATAAAAAGACTACAGGATGGCACCGTCAAAGAAGTGGTACTGGCCACGGACCTTAATGCGGAAGGTGAAGTCACCGCCACTTATCTGGCCCGTCTGATCAAGCCGCTGGGGATAAAAACCACCCGCTTAGCGCACGGCTTGCCTGTGGGCGGCGATTTGGAATACGCTGACCAAGTCACCTTGGCCAAAGCGATGGAGGGTCGGCGGGAATTATAAACATCCCTATTTTTGGACATACTCCTGGATGAAAGTAGCAATCCAGGAGGCGGTCAGAATGCAAATTACCTATGAACATATTAGAAACATAGTTGAAAAGGCGGCAGTTAAAGCCGGCGCGGTGCTGGAGCAGTGGGCTGAAGCAGAGGCGGCGCCGGAATCGAATCTAGCTATTGAAGCTGAACGGGCCCAACTGGAGTGGGAACAGGCTCGAAATTATTTTGAGCAGGTCACCGATCCCGATTTGATCGACTATGCTATCTATAACCTTAAAGCGGCGGAGCGCCGGTATTCTTACCTCTTAAAGCTAGTCCGCCAACAAACTAATGAGGTCGAGGTGATTTAAAGCCGGCAGGCATATTCAACCCCCGTCGTTTGTATAATGTATGGAGACAAGTCCAATGATCAGGATCCAGGGGGCGGATGAATATGACTCCGGATATCAATATGAATGTCATTATTGCTTACGCGTTTGGCCTGCTGCTGCTTTACCTTATCGGCAGGCTGTTTGTGGTTCCGCTCAAAATTGTCATGCGCCTGGTATACAATGCCCTGGTGGGGGGAGTAGCCTTGTGGCTGCTAAATCTCATGGGGTCGTTCCTGGGTATCTTTATCCCCATCAACCCGATCACGGCTCTCACAGTGGGTTTCCTTGGGTTGCCGGGGATACTACTAATTTTTTTATTACAGCACCTGTCGCTGTAAGACCTTCAGGCGATAGATTTTAAAGCCAGCCCCCGATTACTTTCCCCGTTCCACTTCTTCCGCTTGGCCTTAGGCAGGCTGGACAAGCATGGGTTGACTGGACAGGAAGGGCAGCAGAAAGGACTTCCTCCCAGCAACAATGCAAGGACAGTTTCCCCTCCTTTCCCACTAATAGCAAACAGCCAAAAGCCAACTAGGGATAATGTCATCCCAAGTGAAATGAAGTGAAGCCAGGGACTTTGGGTTTCAATGAGAGATGCTTAAAACCCCACCCTCAAATCTAATCTCTGACAAAGAGCGTGAAACCGCCGGGATTATAGCCGGCGGTTTCTTGTTTGCACTGACGCTGCCATCTGTGATCAAAATGAAACCGATGTCGTCAAGGTCATGCGTTGCCAGGGTTTTACAACTAAGGGCCATGTCCAACGGATCGAAGAAGGGAAAACACCCCCTTTTCGGATCATGATGGAACTGATGTTTTTGATCGAAGGGCCCTAGCAAAAAACTAAAAGCGGGAGATT
>DATERQ010000123.1:0-4474 GCA_035271345.1 bacterium
GTGGAGATAGTAAAAGAATTTCCCCTGGATAAAATATACATGCCCAAAGTAGTGCATACATCCAAAACCTACGAAGACCTACTGGTAAACATAAAGAATGCCGACCTAAAAGTGATAGCGGCCAAGCCGGGGCTAACCATCGATTTGGATCCGGGTCTAAAAGCCGAATTCCTGTCACCGGCCGGGTCTTCATACGACAGTTTAAACAACTATAGCGCCGTCTTAAAACTCACTTATAAAGAAACCAGTTTTCTCTTTACCGGCGATGCCGAAACCGAGGCAGAAGAAGAAATGCTGGCCTCCGGAGCTGACTTAGCCAGCACAGTGCTCAAAGTGGGGCATCACGGCAGCAACACATCCACCTCGCCGCTGTTTTTAAACACCATCAATCCGGAAGTGGCCGTAATTTCAGTCGGTGCCGATAACAGCTATGGACATCCTCATGGAGAAGTAATCGATCGCCTCCAACAAGCCGGTGTCAGCGTATTCCGGACCGACCTCCATGGCACCGTGGTCATTACCAGCGACGGCCGGGAAATAGCCGTGCTGACAGAAAAACAATAACCATAACAAGGGTCCTACTAACCATCCCATTGAAGTGACAAAGAGGTGAAAAGCCAGTGTTCATCATTGACCGATTCGAAGGCGATCTGGCTGTGATCGAATACCAAGGCCAGACTTTCGCCCTGCCCCGTCATCTATTGCCGTCCGAGGCCAAAGAAGGTCAAGTGCTCAGACTGGAATTCTTCATCGACCACAATGAAACCAGAAAGCGGACAGCCAAGATTAAGCGCTTAATGGACGAGCTGTTCCAAGATTAAACGAAAGACTCCCTACAAGAGAAGGGAGTCTATTGCTGTTGCAAAAAACAGCGTCCGTCCAGTTATGGTTTGCGTAAAGTTTCCACCCCTTCAGCAGTCGGCGCCATCAGATATTTTCGAATGGCGAACAGCCCCGCCAAGGCCACCACCCCAACAGCCAATTCGTAAGCGCTGTCAGCGTGAATGAGCAGCTTGCGGGCCAGGGCATAGATAAGCACTTCAATAATGCTGTAAGGAGAATGATGCAGCAGCATCAAAGCCAACTCCAAACCAATTACCAGCAACAGAGTGTGGGCCATAAATCCCTGAAACAATTCATATGTCTGGGTGAAATCATGGGTGGATATTACATAATAGAATCGGCGCACCAAGGTGATGCTGCTAGCGGCCACAGAAAAAATGAGAAAGGCCGCCAAAAAAGTCTCAATAAACGTCACGCTGGCCAAAATGTAGTCAATATAACGCTTCATCAAACAGCCTCCTTGGCCCGGGAAAGTTGTTTCCAATTGCTCTTGGTATAGATTCGAGCTTTAGTTTTGTTCTCCTGCCTCCTGTTTACCTTTTCCCTTTGGCATCAGATTCCCCAAACCCAGCCAAAGGCCTAGCGCCGATAATACTAACAAATAGGGCCAAAGCCTTATCAGATCGGGATCAATTATAGGTTAATTACAATCATCATGCAGGACTTACTGTTTATATGTAGAATAATTTATCGCGAATGGTCTCCATATTAGCACGGGAAACAAGGCAAAAAATGTTCCCACAAAATTACTGACCCGACAGATTCTGACGGGGTAGGTGTGATATACTGTAATTAAGGTGGTAGATTAAAGAAAATTAAGCCACCGGGATACGCTTCGGGGGGGGATTTTAATGGAAAGAAAGGATAACCGGCCCAAACTCTCGATTTATGCCTTAGATTCCTTTACAGTATTCCGCGCCCAAATACCCATTCCCTATTCCAAGTGGCAGCGTAAGCGGGTTGCTTTGCTGTTGAAATATTTACTAATTGCCGCGACGCCGGTCCCACGTTATGCTCTTATCAACGAGTTTTGGCCGCCGCCGGGGTTTGAGGGGGAGCAGGCCCGTCATAACTTAGCCGTTACCCTTTACGATCTACGGTGTACCCTTTGCCCTAACTATCCTTCTGATTCAGTCCCATCTTACATCCATAGCAGCAACGATTACTTGGCACTTAATTGGGATGATATAGACTTTTACGATGTCAAGGCTTTTAGACACCTACATTCCCAAGGCCGGCAAGCCCTGGTCCAAGAACGGTGGGAACAGGCAGAGACAGCCCTTGCTGCTGCCAACGAATTATACAAAACCGATTTTTTGCTGGCCGATACCGGTTACACCTGGATTACAGAAGAAAGAGCCCGGCTAAAGAACATGCGTTTGGATCTGTTGGAAATGCTGGCCACTGCCCAGTACCGGCTGGGACGTTATTACCAAGCCCAGGCCCAAGCCGAAACCTTAATCCAACTGGATCCCTGCCGGGAGCATGGTCATCAATTGCTAATGCGTGCATTAACAGCTCAGGGGCGGCGAGCCCAGGCAGTAGAACAATACCGGGAGTGCAAACAAGTGTTAGAAAGAGAGCTTGGCCTCAGTCCAGATCCCACCACAACAGAATTATACCAAAGCATTATGAGCGGGAAGAGCCACTAGGCCTTCCCGCTCATCGTTATTGAGAGCGAATTGACAGTGAGTTGATCCCAGTCCCGCGGGTTTAAAAGGCATTCCAACCCCTAACGACCATGACCAAAACGAGATTATCAGGAGGTGCTCCAAAATTGAATGGTAAACCACATCGTTTAGTGGCCATATTAATTGTACTGGCGTTAGTGCTGCCGGCGATCCCGGCAGCAGCCACGGCAACAGTACCGGATATCGAAAGTCATTGGGCTCAGCCGGATATCGAAACCCTGATCGACCTCGGAGCGGTAACCGGGCTACCCGATGGTAGCTTCCGACCCGAACTCACCGTCACCAGAGCCGAATTCGTAACCATGGTGAACAAAAGCGTAGGGATAGTCCCGCTGGTAGGCAGCAACCGGTTTAAAGATGTGAAGCCGGCGGATTGGTTTGCCGGTCAAGTAGAGGCTGCGGCCGAAAACGGCTATGTTACCGGCAACCCCGATGGAACATTCAGTCCTTATCGTCCCATTACTCGGGAACAGGCGGCGGCGATGCTAATCCGAGTGTTCGGATTTGCCAGATTGACTACCGAAGCTGAACAAGACACCGTCTTGGCCCCCTTTACCGACGCTGACATCGTCAGCCCATGGGCTAGGGCCGAGATGGCAACCGCCGTAAGCCTGGGTCTGGTGGGCGGCTATACAGCCACCACCTTGGCACCACAACCGGCCCAGTTATCAGAAGCAGGCTGGCAGCAGTGGGAAGGAGCCCGTACCACCGAACAAAGAGAAGCGGTGCTTAAGAAACTGGGTAGCCATGGGCTCATTACCCGGGCCCAGACCGCCGCCATAATTGTTCGGGCACTGGCATTGGAACCGGAGATCGAAGATACAGTATTCGCCCAAGCCGGCATCTACGGCCCCGAAGAAGGCGTGCAAACCATAACCGGCAACGCCGTTGTCACTGCCGCCGGAGTTACATTACAAAACCTAATCATCACCGGCAATCTTACCATTGCCGAACAGGTGGATGATGGCACCGTGGTGTTAGAAAACGTCACCGTAAACGGCGACGTCCATGTAAAAGGCGGCGGCAAAGACAGCGTTATCTTCCGCGATTGCCTTATACAAGGCACCGTGCTGGTGGAGAAAGAAAATGGCCAAATCAGAATAGTAGCGGCCGGGTCCACAGCAGTACCAAACATAATATTACAATCCGGAGCCGTGCTAGTTACCCATGACGATGGCAGCTACGACCAGGTTATCTTACCCACAGACTTAGCCGAAGAGACCGAGATAGTCTTAATCGGCGATTTTAACCAGGTGGAAATAGCAGCCGCAAAAGCAAAGGTGCAAGTAGGCGCCAATTCCACCATCGCTGATTTAATCTTGACCAAAGACGCCACCGGAACCGCAGTAAATCTGGATAAAGACGCCGCAGTGGAAGCAGCCGTTATCGACGCCAAGGTGGAAATCACCGGCGAAGGCAGCATCGACAAGGCCGAAATCAACGCCACCGGCGTCGTTTTGGAAATGAAACCCGATAAATTAGATCTCAAACCTGGCGTAACAGCAGATATCGCCGGGGAAAAAGTGACCGAACGAGAACCATCTGGGAGAGATAGAGAACCGACTCCGGACAGAGACAAAGTAAGTGCTATTAGTATTACAACCGTGCCTGCCCCTGATGTGGATGGGAAGTATGCAAATGATGCAACAGTAACAGTAACACTAGACACGACAACAAGCGGAGCAACAATTTATTACACATTGGATGGGACAACCCCGACATCCGGTTCAACGAAATATACTGAGCCGTTTACCGTAGAAGCACCGGGCGATGAAGGCGGACCTGTTATAGTAAAAGCCATTGGGATGAGATCGGGATATACAAATTCGGCGGTTGCAACTAAGACAATTACGTTTAAAGCGAAAGAAGTAGATAAAACAGCCTTGGTAGCAGCGATCAATGCTGCCAATACCAACAAAGGCACAGCAGTAGTGAGCAGC
>DATERQ010000124.1:0-8672 GCA_035271345.1 bacterium
CTATAAAGGTTAATTTACGGCCAAGTTATACCAAAGGTGGATCATTATGCCTATGCGTTCATTTTGGGCTCGGTTTTGCAGCTTGGGTCGCGGCTCAACCACTAGCCGGGCTTTCACCCTATTCTTAGTTCCTCATTCCGGATCGAAATCCAAACGATTCCGGTTACCTGCCTGGACCCTGAAAGCCACCATCGTTCTTCTGCTGATATTTGTTGGTGGATTGTCTTGGTTTAGCCATGATTACCTCCGGCTGCGGGCCCACCAGCAAGAGTTAGCCCGACTTAGGATAGAAAACCAACGCCAAGCACAGCAAATAAAGGCGTTGGGAGAGGAAGCGGTCGAGGTGCAAGAACGACTGCTAGAACTAGACCAACTGGATGCTGAGGTGAGGGCTCTGGTGGGGCTACCGGAAAGAAGCGAGCAGCCACTTAGCCGCGGAAGGCCGGCGTTGCCACAGGGCGGCCCTGGCCGGTCGCTGACCCCAGAACGGATTCGGTCTGCGTTCAGGGCGGCCACGGACAGTATTGATCCCTACAAGGAAAACCTGCTTCAGCTTAAAACAGAAGTTGAGGAAGAACAACGACGATTAGCACATGTACCGGCTGGCCGTCCGGTGCAGGGAACGCTTTCATCCGGATTCGGCGCCCGCCGTTCCCCTTATGGTTGGTCAACTGAATTCCATGAAGGGGTCGATATTTGTGCGCCTTATGGAACGGCGATCAGGGCTACTGGAGCCGGCACGGTAACATTCTCTGGCTGGAAGGGCGGCTATGGCCAAATGCTAATCATTGACCATGGCTACGGCTATCAAACTGCTTACGCTCATAACTCAAAGCATAATGTATCGGTGGGAGCCGAGGTTCAACGGGGCGATGTGATTGCTTATGTGGGAAGCAGTGGTAGAAGCACTGGCCCCCATGTGCACTACGAGGTTATCTATTTGGGCGCCAAGAAAAACCCGGCCCACTATTTCTGATAACGGTTCCGATAACAGGCTGACCCTTATTTGAATTGACTGGATAATGCTGGAAAAAGGATTGCGGAGGGGGACAAGTATGTTTGGCGGGCGTAAGCAAACAGCGGAATTCGATCGGGTGGACACTGTTCTGGGTGCTGGTACCGAAATTAAAGGTACCATTAAAGCAAAAGGCACCCTAAGAATAGATGGTGCTGTCGATGGAGAGATTGAATTGGACGGCGATTTGATCGTAAGTGAAAGCGCCCATCTTACAGCTAACGTACATGGGCGCCATGCCACGGTGGCTGGTAAGATAAAAGGGGATCTTGATTTAACCGGCCGGCTGGAAATTGCCCCCACCGGTAAAATCTATGGGCAGATTGAGTTTGGCTGTCAACGAGGGCGGATTTTTCATCGGTAATTGTTCAATGAAAGATGGGGACGGCGGTGCTCGACCTAGGACTAAAAAAGATACCGATTTAGAACCGGCTGACTAGGGCGTATTGATGCTGGTGCCGATAATAGTTAGCGCAGGAATTTTAATGAAAGGCCGGGGTTCCCTGGCCTTTTTTGCATCTGATCTGGCAAGGATTTTTTCGGGCTAGGCCCGGTGACGGCGGGCCACGGCCAAGCTACCGGGCCGGGGAGCTTGAGAATGAGGGCTAAAAGGGAGTGGAAATACTTTGGGCCGGGTTAGAGTAGCAGTGCTTCTGATTACGATTCTCTGTGCAAGCATAGTTATCAGCCGAGAAATGCTGCTAGCTTGGTATCTACAGCATAAATTTAAATTTAGGATTGATTCTAGAGAAGCAGTAGCCATTGGCATTATCGGCGGTGCTGATGGGCCGACAAATATTTATATCGTCAGTAAGCTTTTGACCCCGTCGCTGCTGTTGATTCTAAAAGTAGTCGCGGCGGCAGGGCTAGTGTTTCTAATTTTAACGCGGGGCCGCAGTTTTTAGCCCTGCTGGATCCGGGATAAAAACCCATCTCTGTTGGTGCTGCCCTTGCGATACGGTTATCGCCAGCAAAGATAGGAGGCGCAATTATGGGCCTGGGCAAAATGTTCGATACCACTACGATTGCGTTCGGTTTCCTGGCCTTGGTACTGTTTTTGCTTTTGTGGGGGAAAGATCCGGCCCTGGCTTGGGCCTCGGCTGAAAGCGGTTGGCAGCTTTTTTTACGGTATAGCTTTCTGATTATTTTTTCGATGTTAATTGCGGCCATGCTGCCAGCCTTGATTCCGGCAAAGATAATTACTCATTATTTGGGTAGGGCGTCTGGCTGGCGGGGAATAGTGCTGGCCTCGTTGATGGGGGGGCTGACCCCTGGGGCCCCTTATGCGGTAGTTCCTCTTATTGCTGGCTTAATGAAACAAGGGATGTCCTTTGCCCCAGCGGTGTCCATGGTCTGCGCTTGGGGACTTTGGTCTTTGGGAAGAGTGCCTTTCCAGGCAGCGGTATTGGGAACAAAATTTACTTTCGTGCAGGTGGTGGTCAGTCTGCCCTTGCCTCTGGTGGCCGGAATGTTGACAGAGCTGCTAGTCAACCTGCTTCATTGGTGATGGCCGGTGCAAGGATGCCTTATGCAACCAGCGGGCCAAGCCTTATTGAGGGGGGAATAATACGTGCCCAGTAAAGGCTTTTTTGGTATGCCGGGTATACTGGTAGGCCAGATCAGTGATCAAAAGGCCCTAACCGGCTGTACGGTAATCATTTGCCCGGAAGGGGCCGTGCCTGGTGTCGATGTGCGCGGTAGCGCCCCGGGAACCAGGGAAACAGATGCTCTTCACCCGCTTAATCTGGTGGATAAGGCCCAGGCGATAGTGCTGACCGGGGGTAGCGCCTTCGGTTTGGATGCTGCCGCAGGCGTGATGGAATATCTAGAAGAAGAAAACATTGGTTTTAATGTGGGTGTCACCAAGGTGCCGATAGTGGCAGCGGCAGTGCTGTTCGATTTGGATCTCGGCGATTATCGAATCCGACCTGATGCAGCCATGGGTTATAAAGCGGCGGCAGCAGCAGTGGAAGGCCCGGTCGAAGAAGGCAATGTTGGCGCCGGCACTGGCGCCAGCGTCGGGAAAATTTTGGGCCCTGGAAGAGCGATGAAAAGCGGGCTTGGGGTCGCTAGTATCCTGGTGGAGGGCTTGATGGTAAATGCCTTAGTAGCCGTAAATGCCTTTGGTGATGTGGTGGACCCTGGAAGCGGCCAAATTATTGCCGGGGCCTTGACCGAGGACGGAACTTTTTTAGACACGGAACAGCGGCTGAGGGAGGGGAGGCTGCGGTTTGACAGCGCGCTTACTAATACTACAATCGGTGTGGTGATGACTAATGCCAGCCTAACCAAGACTCAAGCGACAAAAGTGGCCCAGATAGCCCATGATGGTATCGCCCGCGCCATCCGCCCGGTTCATACCATGTTAGACGGCGATACCGTTTTCTGCCTTGGAACCGGACAAGTGGCGGCTGAACCCAACCAAGTCGGCAGTCTGGCTGCCCAAGCAATGGCCCAGGCCATTGTCAGGGCCATTTATACAGCCAAAGGAGCCGGAGGGTTACCGGCGGCGAAAGATCTGGGAAGAAGGTGAGCTGATGAAACAAAAGAAAGGGACCTATGCGATTGTAGAGGCTACAGCCCTGTCTTTAATTGCCCTCTTATCATTCACTATTTTGAACAAAGAGTATCTGTTCGGCTGGGCGGCTCATAATTGGTTGTTTTATTTGATATTAGCAGTGATACCAGTGCTGCTCCTTCTTTCTAACTGGCACTTTGTATCGGCACTGATGACAGCCGGGATTGTTCTGGGCCTGTTTGGAGGAAACTATCTTGGCAATTCAATACAAATGTTCAATGCAGCGAAAATAACCGCGGCTATGCCGCCTGATCAAGTGGCCCGTTTGCATTATCATCCTGGTTTTAAGATCTGGATCCTCACAATATTGCTTTTCACCAGCCTGGGAATCAGCCTGCAAGCCTTGGGTGGCGGGAAAGAAGCCGTCAGGCGGGCTTTAAAAGCCGCCCTCGGTCCTAGCTTCGGGGTTGTAGTAGGAGGCGTAATTTTCCCCCGTCTGATGCATTCCTGGCCATATAATGAGACCTATCCGCCGCTTTTAATTCATGTTGCTATTGGGTTAGTGGGGGGATATTTGGGCTCCTTGCTAGTATGCTTGGTTTGGGAATGGTTCAGGTCTAAGGGATAAATACCCAAGGCCCATTAAGTATATCGGCAGGGATATTGATGGTAAGGTCATTGTCAGATTCTAAGTTGAATAAATAAATACCCCTGGGTAAATAAAATATTGTTCCACCCTTGCCCCTTTCAATAGATGGGCATTGTACGCCTGCAAAAAAGCTGCCTTTAATCAGCGGACAGCCCTTCCAATAAATTTTTGCGGGAACCGTGTTATAATGCCATACGATGCCCAATCGAGCTAGCGTAGGAGACAACTATCGCAGCAAGGTGTTTTTGCAAGAAACAGGTGTAACAGATACGCTCTCCAGATTGCATCACACCTATGTTTCGGCTAGTAGATACTATAGATTTCTTGCTTGCAATGTGTATTGGAATTATGTTGATCCTACGATCTCCATAATTTATCTACGCTTCGATTATGCGGACTATGAAAACGCCAAACTTCCCGACGATGAACAAATAAAGGAAATCCTTACCCCCATTGTCCTGGACTGCATACTTCAAGCAGAGGAGCATCTTACCTTGGACAGGATCAAGCTTTTATACTACCATCCTGACTTCGATCTTAATGAAAAAGCTAAGACGTGGCGAATTATAGATCTGCCCTTAACTGATGAAATCCCCCGAACCAAAAAACTTTTGGACGGGGCACAGTTCAGTATTAACAAATAAATCAATACGGGTGAATGAATGGTGATGTTTAGAAACTCCTTGCGATATAATGTAAGATTATGAACATAATCTTCAGCCTTGATTAATCTGTATTCTTTCTACTAACATGCTACGAGGCTAGGGCAATGGTTCCATAGATAAAGAACAAGTATTTCCCCGGGCGGAGCTGATGAATCAATGGCTAAGTTTAGTAAGCGCAAAGGTATAATAATTGGCCTAGGCCTGATTGTCGTCATGGTGACCTTCGCCGCCTTAAACCACAAAATTGGATACTGCCCCTTCCTCGGAAAAATAATCGCCAAGAACAAATTGACTGCCTATGCACAGATTCAAGGATGGGATAGAGACCAAGTGCAGGTTCAGTACGATTGGTATAATGGCAGCTACGTAGGCAGCTTCGGTGACAGACAACTGTCATATAAACTGCAGAACAACGCCATCTATGATGAGGAGGCCAATACGAGGGAGAATGCGGCCTTAGAAGAGCTTTACGCGCCGATCAGGGACCAATTCCCCAACACCGTGACCTTTCCCGAACATGCTTTTTTATGGTCAATGGTCAATGCTGATGATTATACTAGCAGGGCCCAGCGCCTTTATCTGCTGGGCGTTTACAACACCGCGGCTATGACGGCCGATGAAAGCACCAAAATGCCGGCAGCGATCGCGATGGAATTTATTGTTGGTATGGGGGACAATTTTAATATCACCGGCATACAGCTCATCTATGCTGACAGGAATGGAATGTATGATATTGAAATACGGGGCGACACCTTTCAGCCCTTGGAATATGAGCAGCTTTTGGCGGCTACAAAAAAACGCCCCGAAGAAAGATTGCCGGAAAGTTATCGGGAGTGGCGGCAAAGAGTTGATTAGGCAGGGTTGTTGCCTAGAGGATAAACGGGGGCTCAGAAAGAATATTAGGTTAAAGAATTACGATGACTCAAGGCCTGATTATTATTTTATAACGATATGTACATAAAGATAGGCTGCAATTATTGAGCAAAATTACGCCTTGTGGGGGTGGGGCTTTACCCCACCCGCTTGTGGAGCAGAGCCCCTTCCCTACAGGGGGAAATATTGTTGGTGCTTATAAATCCATAACCACCAAATTGGCAAATAAGGAAGATGGTTTACCGGGCCGTATTATTTGGCAGCGGAACTATTACGATCACATTATAAGGGATGAAAAAGAATGGGTCTTAATTAGAAAATATATCGAGAATAAGCCCTGCAAAGGGCAGGAAGATAAATACTACAGGGCATGACGCATTCTTTCTAACTAGTAATGCCATGGCTGTATCTCGGCTGTCTGGGGAGGTTTTCCGGCTATGAACAAGACAATTATAGTAGGCAAGGTAGGAGAGAGGCTAAGTGGCTTTTACTGCTGGTTTAAAAACAATCCCTTATCTTACGTAATCATTGCCCTAATTATAATTCTGGGCATAACTTTTTTCCCTACAGGCAAGATAATCGCCGATGTATTCCATCGGGGGCCGTTTGTTGCCGGTCCCTATATATCACTGTTTCTTATGTTCGTTGTCTGTGCCTTATATACAAATATTTATCTTTATCTGTTTATGATAGTCTTGTTTTTGGCCTGCACTTTGTTATCGTTTGTAGGTATAGCCATGGGTAGCACCACCGTAAAAGAAATTCTGCTATTTTTCTTGCCGGTAGCATCCATCTTATTTATTAATATATCGATTGCTGTTCTCACTTATAAATATAAAAAGCCTGATGACCGCCAACTTTTATAAGCGACTGAGACAAATTTTAGCCCACCGCTAGGAGACGGATTGTTGTTTGAGGGGCTAAGCAATGATGGGGGTTTAAGGGTCGAGGAAAGGAAATTGTCTAAAGGGAGGGAGCAAAAATGCCTCTAACTGTAGCGGACAAGAGTGGGAAAGTGCTCGGGGTTGTTGTGGGCCATTATCAAAACCACCTTTTGGTTGCTCATAACCTGGATAAATGTTTCTTAGAGGACCTATGCCCACTGGACAAATTAGAACAGATAGCGGCTTCACGCCTAAATGCGAAAGACTTGTTAGGACGAATCCAAGCGGCTAAACTAGACAATAGTCTTCGTACTTGGTGGGAACAAGAACAAGATCTACCGGCAAAATCTTACGAGCCCCAGTTAGCGATGCGGACCTTAGCTTTGACCAAACGGGCCTACGCGCCCTTGAAGCTATTTCAGACCGTAAAAGCGGACTATTATTTTCTTTGCCGCGATAAAAAACCCTCCGGAGGTAACATTAAGATTCATTTATCTGAATCACAATTGCCCATCTGCCCTGAAGGGCTTCCTTTTCCGGCTCTGTTAGCAACCGTAACGAAATATCCGGAAGTAGAATTAGAGGTGGCCGGGGTTGGCGAAACTTTGTTCCTTGGCGGGGGCCTCAATGACTTGGGCGGCCACAATCATACCCACAGCACTCGATTACGGATTCTATCTGGTGATGTTGAAACTGAGTTAGATTTGCCAGGGATCATCCTTACTAAAGAGGATGAACTGTTGGCGTTGGAGATTAAAGATGATAAGGGCACACCCAGCCTCAACGGTAGTCGCATCTTCACCGGCGGGGTAATCTATCATTACCGAATATAAAAAAATGCCTCTGTGATAATAGCCAATGTTTTCCGTTGACGGTAAAGCTGCCTTTTTGCGGTAGTGGTGGGGTCGCCGGTGCCCTTTACGCTGGCGAAGAAGACTGCGGTAATGGCAACGGATAAAAAGAATGTAAAAGGAAACGGCGGCATCTACAAAGGAGGTTCCTAATATAATGGCATGGTCCAGGCACCCGGTCCGCTATCTAGGGTGGATATTAATTATTCTTCTAGCCATTCTTTCTTTTCCTACGTTTGCCAACGAGCCCCCTGCATTGGAACAGGCCATTACCGAGGAGAACTTGTGCCGGGCCGAGTTTTATGAGAGCGACGCCGACCATGCTTCCTTGTTTCCGGGTTATAGTGAAGATGAAAAGCTGCTAACTGCTTTGTTGGACTGTTACCACCAGGCTATGGTAGCAATGCCAGTGCAGTTTCAATATCCGAGCGATCCCAATGATACATTCGAACTTACGGTTTGCTTACAAATGAATCCTACCGTCTTGTTCATATTAGATGACGGGAAAAGGGCTCAGCTAACTTTTGCCAAAGAATCATTACTGTTTACTAAACCTGGCGACAACAACTTCCTTACTATAACTGATCAGGCGTTGGCCGCTAGGTTGATTGAACAAATAAACGAGCTTGTTCAAGCCCAAAGAGCCCGGACCAGAGGGCGCTTGGTCATGGAGCCAGAACAAGGAATAGTACCAATTGGCCGCAGTGTTACAATCAAAGGTGATATGGAGGGCAATAATGACAAGATGATGGTGTTTCTAACACCTTCCGGGTCATTACCGGATAAGTGGAGCGGCGATTTTTATGCTTCGATAAAAAGCACCTCAACAACAAATGACGATGTCATCTATCCTTGCCAGAAGGCTATTTTCTTAGGCCAGGCAGCGGTACAATACGGCCGCTATGAACAAAAGTTCACCATCGCTCCTCAGCTGGGACGATGTGTAGATGGGTCTTACGGAGCCATTACCCCAGGGGAATGGCAGCTAGTTGTCCGGGGCGGCAAAGCAGGTGGGGTTGGCATTGTTTCCACAGCTACGCTAAATATTGTCCCCGGCGCTGAGGCTAACTACCCAGCATTGGTGGCGGACGGGAAAGAACTAGTAACTGAGGTACCGCCAGAGCTAAGGGATAATTGCATTTTTGTACCGGTACGTGCTTTAGCCGAAGCCCTAGACTGCCAGGTAGAGTACGAAGAAGAACAGAGGCGCACTCTGG
>DATERQ010000125.1:0-16674 GCA_035271345.1 bacterium
GTCTATAACTTTATCGGTGCGTTTGACTTTGGAAAGGCCATTGAGCAAGCCCAAATAAACCATGAAATAGCGAAAGTCGGCATAGCCTGATGTGCCATGCCGACAATCGCATTAAATGTTTTCTTAACTCACCGCCCCTAATGGCCGGGGCTTTATCTATCTATCTGTCTTCCCTTTCGGGCGCTGTTTTGTAAGCACTAATTTCCGCTGCCATTAGGCGCCATGATAAGCCCAGATGGCAAAATCGCCGACGCCGGTCCGCTCCAAGAGGCCAAACTTTGAGACCCACATCCCAGCTCCGTTTGCTTCGGCAATGTTTCGATCTTCAAACCCAGCCACAACACCATTAACAATGGTAACGGTGGCCAGTTTATCTAGCGGATCGATAACTGTGACATTGGCCCGGGCCCCAGCACCCAGGTGACCCAGTTCTTTGGTCCACCAATCTTCCCCGGTAAGTTCTCCGATAAGGCGAGCCGGATTGCAAGTCATGGTGGCGATGGAATCGGGCAAGGATAAAATCTCCATTTCGGCCAGCTCCAACAAGCAGGGAATATTTTCACGGCTATCAGCAAAGCCTTTCATGGTGGCATCACCTTGGCCATCAGAAACGAGGACATCCACTACCCCCTCGCTCAAGGCTTCATAGGCCACTTCCTGCACTTCTTTCGGCATCAGTAAGCCTTCCCAAGAGCCGCGGCCGGGCCGGAGCATGGCAGTGACCAACTCTCCGGTCACCTGGGGCTGCTTCAGCAAGGCTACAATCCTTTCCATGCTCTCTTTTGCATCGCCGTGGGTTCCGCAGCCAGCAGCATTGGCGTGGCCCAAGTGAATTGGGCGCCCCTTGGACAGACCCACCACCCTTTCAGCGTGATCCGGGTCTTGGGTATGGCTCATAAAGACCAGTTGTGCTTTGCTGGATATTTCATAGCAGCGTTCAAAATCCTCATCAGACAAAATAAAGTGCCCCATATGGTCTTTGAGGCCGATGATAAGATTGGCAGTCTGGAAGACAATGGAGTTTCTGACCATGCGGTCGAGGCCAATTTCTTCATCGAGCTCACCCTTGAAATAAGAAATCAGTTGTTCAGTGGTGGCCATAGTGGCCAAAACACCGGCAGCACCCAAATAAAGCCCGATATTCATCGGCACCCCCCGGTCCACCTCGGCTCCTAACAGCGATGGCGCCGGCAAAGTATTAGCAGCGCCGGGAGATAGGCCCATGGTAACCCCATGACCCACCGATTCAAAGATGGGGTCGGATGTGGTTTCAAACAAGTCCCTTAGATGCAAATGCATATCGATAAGGCCTGGCACCACCAACAGTTCCTCGCAATCTATTATGCGATCCTATTTTTCGGGCTTGATATTCTCGCCCACTTCCGCAATTCGATCCCCGTGGATGGCAACATCGGCCACCTGATCCATCTTGTTGGCCGGATCGATCATCCGGCCTCGTTTTAAGACCAGTCACGGACCCACAGTGATGGCCTTTAAATGATCATACAGCTTCTCATTTCTTACTCCGGAGATAACTTCGCTTACCACCCCAAGACGCATAGGATTGTACATTGCATATCTTCCTCCCTCATTTTTACCAGCAAAATTTCCCTTGCGAGGCCACAATTAGCAGTACCCAGCTAATGATCGGGATTTATCGGCACTGATTTTAGTTTAACCAGGGAAAAAGAATACATGCCCAAGCAACATTTTTCCCAGCATGGTATAATCATTCTTGCTTGTCAACAACATTAAACAACTAACGAAGGGACTAATTAGAATATGGCAACTTTGAGGGAATTATTTTCGCCCCGGGATATGACGGTGGGGCCACCCTGGAAACGGATCGTGGAGTTTTCGATTCCGATGCTGATCGGTAACGTTGCTCAACAGCTTTACAACACTGTGGATTCCATCGTTATCGGCAAATTTGTCGGTGATAATGCCTTAGCCGCAGTGGGCAGCGCTCTACCAGTGCTGCACTTTTTGTTGGTGCTCTTTGTAGCGGTGGCTACCGGGGCCGGCATCATGGTGTCTCAGTATTTTGGGGCCAAAGATCGGGTCCGGTTATCCCGAGCTATTGGAGTTTGTATCACTCTTACGGCAGTGGCTTCAACCCTACTGATGATAATAGGGCCGCTGATTATCCGGCCGCTGCTGCTTTTAATCAACACTCCAGAGACAATTATTGATTGGTGTGCCAGTTATTTATTGATCTTGTTGGTGGGGAACTGGGGCTTCTCATATTTCAATATTTTTTCGGGTATTTTGCGCGGCTTGGGCGATTCTTTGTCGGCCCTGGTTTTTCTACTCATTTCTACTGTCTTAAATATCGGGCTGGACATCTGGTTTGTGGCTGGCTTAAACATGGGGGTAGCCGGAGTAGCCTTGGCCACAGTCATTGCTCAGCTTGTTTCGGCTGTTTTATGTGCCCTCAAACTTGTAAAGATGGGTTCTACCTTTGATTTAAACCTACGCATGTTAAAACCGAAACAGGAATATGTGCAACAGTTGCTGAAACTCGGTTTACCATCTGGTCTGACCCAAGTCATTTTCTCCTTAGCCATGATCACCGTCCAATCCTTAACGAACACATTTGGAGAGATGATCATTGCCGCCAATGTCATCGTCATGCGAGTGGATGGATTTGCCATGATGCCCAACTTCACCTTTGGTATGACCATGACCACCTACGCCGGACAAAATATTGGGGCTAAAAAAATTCAACGGGTGGAACAAGGTACGCGGGAAGGCCTTGCAATCGCAGTTGCTATCTCAACTACCATCACAGTGATAATTCTCCTTTTTGGCCGTTATCTCATGAGCATTTTTACCGATACAGTGGCGCTGGTTAATTTAAGCATGCGGATGATGAAAATTCTTGCGGCTGGATATATTGCCATGGCGATAACCCAGGTTTTATCAGGAGTTATGCGCGGTGCCGGCGATACTATGACTCCAATGTGGATCTCTCTTATCACCACGATTTTGCTGCGGGTACCCATTGCCTATGGGATCGCCTATTTTACCCGCAGCGCCCATTATCCCTACGGAAGGCCAGAGGCAATCTTTATCTCCTTGTTAGCAGCCTGGGTGTTTGGGGCGGCAATAACATTTGGCTTTTATCAAGTCGGCCGCTGGAAAAAGAAGGCCCTCCACCTGCGGACCCACTAGTCGCCGGCGACGACTTCCTGTCGAATAAAGATGTGCCGGCACACTTGCAATGCAGGCCCGTCTGTGCTATATTTACGATGTCACGGCTTGGGTACCTTGAGTGGCAAAGTAGCGCTGAATTCTTGCTCAAGAAGCGGGGGAACCAATCTTTTGGGGTGAATCATTGTTATGAAGAGCCGCCCTTTGCTCTAACCCGTCAGCTAACCTCGCAAGCGTTTGAAGGGAGTTATGTTATGTTGCGTTTTCAAGTTCCTCTTTAAACTATGGGGTACCATAGTTTTTTTGTTAATTTCGACGTTTGTCGGGTTTTGTAGTCCGGGTACGATAATCTCAGCTTCTCTGGTGGGAGCGAAACCATGTGAGGAAGGTGTTTTACATTGATTAAATTGATTAAAAAGATGATTAATATCGTCTTGCTCTTTATCTTGGTGATGCTGGTAATAACAGGGTGTGGCGGCGGAGGCAATAGCGGTGGGGCCAGAAAGGAAATTGTTTTTGCCAATGCCGGTTGGGAAAGTAATATGTTCCATAATGCTGTGGCCGGACTGATTGGGGAGCAGGTTTTTGGCTACACCTGGACTGAAGTCCCCGGAACTACAGCCGTGATGCACGAAGGTCTATTGGCTGGAGAGGTAGACGTCCATATGGAGTGCTGGACCGATAATATCCCTCCCTATAAGAGCGATTTAGAAGCCGGGAAGTTTCAGGAGCTGAGTATTAATTTTGATGATAACTACCAAGGAATCTATGTACCTCGCTACGTAATCGAAGGCGACGCCGAACGCGGTATTGAAGCTTCGGCTCCGGATCTAAAATATGTTTGGGACCTGAAGGACTATCCTGAACTATTCCCTGACGACGAAGAACCGGGCAAAGGTAGAATGTATGGTGCTATCCCCGGTTGGGAAATTGATGAAATCATGCACAATAAGTACCTCCACTACGGTTTGGACGAAACCTTTATCTACTTCAGACCCGGGTCTGATCCGGCCCTCCAAACTGCCATAATTTCGGCTTATGAGAAAGGGGAGCCGGTCGCCGCTTACTATTGGGAGCCTACTTGGCTGTTAGGGACGCTGGATATGGTGCTGCTGGAGGACGAACCGTTTGCTGAAGACCTTTACTTTGATGGTAAATGCGAGGCTCCGGCGGTAACTGTAACTGTAGGAGTGAGTAATAAATTTGCCGACGATGAAAACAATGCCGACTTCGTCGAATTTCTAAGAAATTATACAACATCCAGTGCCTTAACATCGGAAGGCTTGGCCTTTATGCAAGAAACCGGGACCGAAGACTATGAAGAGGCGGCCAAGTGGTTCTTAGCCGAGCACGATGAATTATTGGATACTTGGCTGAGTCCGGATGACGCGAAAACAATGAAGAGTTTCCTGGGAAAGTAGGCAGAGTAAGATATGGACTGGCTATATAACTTCCCGTTTCAATTACCGATAAATCTGGGGGCTGTCGATGATGTCGTGCGCGCTTTCAGCATCAAGTATGCTTCGTTTTTCGACGTCATTAGAAATACCCTTGCGTTTTTGGTGAATGTTATTTTTTACGCCCTCAACAAAATACCGTGGTTTATCATAATACTGTTGGTGTTTGTTGCCGGCTGGAGATTGTCAGGGCGAATCAACAATGGGTTACTATACAGCGTCCTGTTGCTTTTCGTGGGCTCGGTAGGATTTTGGAATCTGATGAACGAAACCTTGTCCATAATCATCGCCTCGGTGATTATCTCCCTACTGCTGGGGTTCCCGTTGGGGATTTTGGTTTCTGCCAGCGACCGGGCAGATGCTATAATCAGGCCTTTATTGGACACCATGCAGACCATGCCTGTGTTTGTGTATTTGATCCCGGCGCTGTTGTTCTTTGGTTTGGGTAAACCGCCGGCGGTGATCGCCACCACCATTTATGCCATCGTGCCCATTATCCGCCTGACCAACCATGGCATCCGCCAAATAGACGAAGAAGTAGTGGAAGCTGCTTTGGCCTTCGGTTCCACTAATATGCAGGCTCTGATAAAAGTTAAAATACCGCAAGCCCTGCCCACGATTATGACCGGTGTCAACCAAACTTTAATGATGGCCATTTCCATGGTGGTTACCACCTCCATGATTGGGGCCACTGGTTTGGGAATGGAAGTGTTGATTGGCGTTCAGCGGATCCAAATCGGGCGCGGGCTATTATCCGGCACTGCCATTGTTATTATAGCGGTGGTGCTGGATCGACTAACCCAGGGTTTGGTGCGGCGCACTGAGGTGAAATCAGATGGGTAAAATATTATTGAGTGCTAGAAATGTATCAAAGCTATATGGGGCCGATAAGGCCAAAGCAATAAAACTCAAACAAGCCGGCGCCGATAAAGATACCATCTACCAAAAAACGGGGGTAGTAACTGCCCTCTGGGATGTAACTTTGGATGTAAAAGAGAGCGAAGTATTTGCCATAATTGGCTTGTCTGGTTCTGGCAAGTCAACCTTGGTCCGGTGCTTCAATATGCTCAACAAGCCCACTTCCGGGCAGATTTTTTACAAAGACAAGGACATTGGTAGGTTTTCAAAAAAAGAGCTAAATGATTATCGAAGAAACCAAGTGTCGATGATATTTCAACAGTTTGGCCTAATGTCCCATCGCGATGTGTTGGGTAATGTTGAATATGGATTGGAAATAAAGGGAGTTCCCAAGGAGGCCCGCCGAGCCAAAGCACTAGAAATGCTGGAGATGGTGGGGCTGGGCGATCATGGAAATGAACCCATTTCCAGCCTTTCCGGCGGGATGAAACAAAGAGTGGGGATTGCCCGAGCCCTGGCCAGCGATCCGGAAATATTATTGATGGATGAACCGTTTTCGGCCTTGGACCCGCTGGTGAGAAAAGATATGCAGTTTGAGCTGCTAACCATTCAACGTAAGCTGGATAAAACCATCGTTTTTATTACCCACGATATTGATGAAGCCTTTAAGCTAGGTGACAGGGTAGCTATCATGAAGGACGGGGAAATAATTCAAACTGCTACCCCCGAAGAAATGAGCGAAAACCCAGCCAATGATTATGTAATGCAGTTTATTGATAGTGCCGATAAAACACAGGTTATCACTGTTCGCAGCGTCATGATTACCCCCAACAGCATCGTCCGATTAAGAGATAGCCTAAGCTACGCTATCAACACCATGAAGAAAAACGGCGTCTCCAGTGCCTACGTGGTGGGTGAAAAGATGAAGCTGGAAGGAGTAGTCACCATCGATGATACCATCCGGGCCAACAAAGAAGGGCTCGGTATCATTGATATCTTAATTCGCGATATCAATACCGCCGCCCCGGATGCAGTCTTAACCGATATTATGAGTATGGCCACCAAAACCCGCTTCCCCATCGCCGTGGTGGATGAAAGCGGCAGCCTCAAAGGCATCGTGTCTAAGGTACACGTATTGTCATCTATGCTGTAACATGGAATCTTCAGTCGAAGCCTTTTATTTATTCACGGCTAGTGGGAGTATATAGGAATCCAACCTACTGCAGAAAAGCTGCCCCTGGAATATGGCTTGAATTTTGTCGTGGCCCTGGATAAGCTTCAAAGGGACTGATATTTTCCCAGTCAATAATTATTGTTCTTATATAATCGTATTCACCATTCCTGGCTTTGGCTCAGTTTTTTACCATGGGCGAGGATAAATTTATTGATGACGTGGGCCACACCGCCGTTATTATTGTTGCCGGTAACATAATCGGCTTGGGCGCGGACTTCCTCAGGAGCGTTGGCCATCGCCACGCCTAGACCAGCATAATTGATCATATCTAAATCGTTGTAATTATCACCAATGGCAATGACCCGCTCCGTTTTAAAACCTAATTCCCGTAGCAAATAGGCCAATCCGCTTTGCTTTGATGCATTGGGATGAATTATCTCCACGAAATGGGGATCAGAAGTTGTAACATGGGCTTTATCGATTAACTTTTCCGCTAGAATTGTTCGTACCAGCCGTAGTTTTTCTTTGCTGCCCAGCAATGCCATCGCATTGGGGGCCGCGGTGAGCACCGATTGTAAATTGGACACTATTCGGGGCGGAATCCGGCTAGTTTGGTAATAGCGCTTTGTCCAGACATCGTTTCGATCCACGAACAAGTCATCAGCAATGAAAACATTGACATGCAGATCATACTCCCGGGCCACTGCCAACACGGTGTGGGCCGACTCAAGGGGCAGCAGTAGCTCACGATGGACACTGCCTGCCCTATCTTTGATCAGGGCACCGTTATAAGTTATTAAGGGGAGTTCTATTTTAAGCTCATTGGCAAAGCGGATCGCTGATCGATACATACGTCCGGTGGAGAGCGTAACCATCACACCCAAGTCCTTTGCCGCCCGAATGGCATCCTGGTTGCAGGCTGATATTGTTTTATCGTCGTCCAATAACGTACCATCCAAATCCAAGGCTAATAAGTGATACCTCAATAAAATCGCTCCTTGTCTTCTCTTTTCACCTTATTGATTTCGCCTTGGCGGGAATTAAATCCTTCCCCAGGCAAAACGCCGGCTGGGAACCAATCGCCCCGGCCGGGCCGGGGCTGATTTCCAGCCGACGATAAGAAATAATGTCTTTGGTCGGTTATTTGCCTGTACGGTCATACACAACTGTGGCCGCTTCCAGTGCGGCGCTGGCAGAGGCTTTAAATCCCTGGGCGTTGAGGGCGGAAGCCAAAGATATCAATGCCAGTATCGTATTTTTGCGATTGGAATTTGGACCCATCAGACCCACCCGCCAAATCTTGCCCTTAACCGGCCCCAGCCCACCGCTGATCTCAATCTGAAATTTTTGTAACAAATGCTGTCTGGTTTCTGTATCCTTCACCCCTTCTGGAATCTTCAAGGCGATCAGGCTGGGCAATCGATGGCCTTCCTGGGCCCACGGCTCCAACCCCATTGCTTCGCAACCGGCAATAAAGGCCTTCGCGTTAAGCTTGTGCCGGGCCCACCGGGCCTCCAACCCTTCTTCCGCTATTATCCTTAAGGCTTCTCGCAAGGCATAGGCCATGCTGACAGGTGCGGTGTGATGGTAAAACCGTTCTTGGCCCCAATGACGTTCAATCATGGTAAGGTCTAAATACCAACTAGGAACCTTTACCTTGCGGTTATGCAATACCTTTCGTGCTTTAGCATTCAGGCTAATGGGTGCTAATCCCGGCGGGCAGCCCAAGCATTTTTGGGTACCGCTGTAGGCAGCATCTATACCCCATTCGTCCAGCAACACTGGTGCCCCTCCCAGAGAGCTAATGCAATCCATCGCTACCAAGGCTCCATGCTGGTGAGCAATTCGGACAATGTCATCAACAGGCTGTAAGATTCCAGTAGACGTTTCCGCATGTACAAAGAGCAATACTTTGGCTTCAGGCGCCTCCTTAAAGGCTGCTTCAATTTGCTCCGCCTCGATGATGCATCCCCATTCGCCCTGGATAACGTTCACCTCAGCCCCACTACGTTCAGCAATATCCACTATCCGTTCACCAAACACGCCACATAAAGCTACAATAGCTTTATCCCCTGGTTCCAGCAGATTAGATAAGATAGTTTCCATACCTGCGCTTCCGGTTCCGGGCATGGGAAGTGTCAGGGTGTTTTTAGTCTGGAACACATAGCAAAGTAAGGCGCGAATATCATCCATGATTTTTATAAATTCCGGATCCAGATGCCCAATCAGCGGTGTGCTCATGGCCTTCAATACACGCGGATCGACGCCACTCGGTCCGGCCCCAAGCAGAATTCGTTCTGGTGGGGCGAGTTCTCCATAACACTCTTTTAATTCTAACACCCTCAGTTGCTCCCTCCATCTAGTAAGAATCTAATCATCGCTGTCGATAATACACATTTCACCGACAGGCCTTCTCCACCACATTATACCAATCCAGCCCAAAAATCGCACTTGCTCAAAGCTTTATTTGTTACCCGTTTACATAATCTCGATTGGTTCGATTTCAATGTTTTCTTCAGTGGCTTTATGATGAATCTTAGGCCGATACTATATCTAGACTATCTCCAGTAACGCTATATCGTACGCCCCAGTGAGTATCCTTCTCGGACCCCGAAGCGCTTGGTCAATTTCGGGATCCCCAGTGTCAACCCTCAGCCGTTGGTTAGGTACAGAGTGGATTTTCGCTGGGGTGGCAATGATCTTCACCTTGTCAGGACCGACCATTCTTATCACTTCTGCACTCAATTGTTGATTCCCCCGGCCAAAAATATATCCCTGCCCGCCGATTGGGGTAACGATGATGATAGCGTTCTTTGGGTTGGAATTGATATGATCAAGCAGTTGCTTTTCAGTCACATCGCTGGCTACCAGTTTTTTATCTAACACCACATCCACACCCAAAAGGGTCTTGGGTAACTCTAAACACTCTGTCACCGCCCTACATGTGGTCCCCGAACCAATGATATAAAGAGTGCCTTGCTCCATGTCTTGCACAACCCGCCTGGCGATGCCACGCATATAAAAGTTATCATCGAGAGCAGTGGCACCGCCTTTGGCACCCTGCGTAAATTGGGGTGCATCTGGAACTTTAAGAAAGCCATGGAGCTCCGCTTGCAAAACACCAGTGCGAAAGGCATCTTCGTCAATATCCATTACTTCCAATTCGGCAGTACGGATTATTTTACCCATCAAATATAAAGCCGCAAGATCACCGGCAGCTGCTGGTGATACGGAAAAAACAGCCGAATGCATTTTAACACCAGTTGGTATACCCACAATGGGAATCCCAGTGCCAATGGCATCATAGATGTCTCTTGCCGTCCCGTCGCCACCAGCAAACAAGATCAAATCGACACCGAGACGAAGCATTTCCTTGGCGGCTCTTCTAGTATCATCAGCCGTCGTCCGCCGTTGAAGATCCTCCCCAATTATGGTTGGACTAAATCCACAGTCTTTTGCCTCGCATTCCCCCATTTCCCCTGGGCAAGTAATCAACTCAATGGCATCTATAAATGGAACTAGTTTTTCCAGGGCTTCAGTTGCTCTTTTCGGCGATAACCTCTTGGCTCCTAGTTCTAATGCCCGTTCGACAATTGCGGAACCATCGCTCCCTTTCAATGCTACCCTGCCACCTATCCCTGCCCAGGGATTAACTAAATACCCTAGCCTTTTCATAACTTTTCACCCCTATGCCTTATAAGCGCCGTTACCAGGGCTAAGCCGTTAACAGTATACAGCTTACAGTCCCATTATTAAACCAGTGCCCCTATCATCACTCCCGTTAAGGAATGCGACCAGGGGCACTGCTCATTCACCCCTATACCCTAGTTCTCAATTTTATGAACCCTTTCCCAGACGGTACGCGAAGGAGCTATTTTCCCGGGATCAATAAAGTCTTCTTCCAGTAAGGCCGGCTTGGAAGTCCTATGTGGGGCAGTTTTTACGATATCGGGGTTGGTATAGCACTCTTCAACTACCCTCTTAACTACGGCTGCAAATTCTTCCAACTCTTCCTTTGACACTGTCTCGGTTGGTTCAGGTGTTAACGGATTCGGTACCAAATAGGGGAAATGACTAGTGAAGCTGGGACCAATACCATAATCACAAAATCGGGCGGTGATTTGGTTGATATTAATACCCGTATCTTGGAACACCTTATCAAAACTCCACCTTATTTCGTGCATTCGATCCTTGGTGGTGTATGGCATCTCAATTTGGGGAATATCTGCGAACAAATGACGTAAATAATTGTTATTTAAAACAGCCGTTTGTGTTACCTCTTTCAGCCCCTCGCTTCCCAGAGACGTAACCCAAGAGAAGGCCCTAAGAACAACACCAACATTGCCGTAAAATGACCTGATCTTCCCAATGCTATCGGGCCGCTCATAATCCAAATAATACCTTTTCCCATCAAAACCGATTACAGGCACAGGCAAGTACTTCACAAGATCCTCTCTCACAGCAATGGGGCCGGCACCGGGTCCACAACCACCATGAGGACTAGCGAAGCTCTTGTGTAGGTTCCAGTGGGTCAGATCGAAACCAGACTCCTTGGCCCGCGCCCAGCCGAAGTATCCGTTAGCATTGGCCGAATCCAGTATGCATAGTCCACCGGCATCATGTATTACTTGGTTTATAGCTTCTATATCGGGGTTGAAGATACCAGTATCGTCAGGGCAACAAATTACCAAGCCGGCAGTACGCTCCGACACGGCAGCTTTAAATTTTTCCAACGAAGGCCACCCAGTCTCATCAGGGTATAGGGTTACTATTTTATAGCCGGTCATGGCCGGTGTAGCCGGGTTGCAGGGATGAGAGAAAATAGTCGTTATAATTTCATCTTTTTTATCAACGCCGAAGCCATGCTCTTCCTGGTAAGCGCGAATGATTAAGGAGTTGGCGAAAACACCCTGGCTACCACATGCAGGTAGAAGAGATACACCATCAAAACCAGATAGTGCTTTTAAATATTCGCCAAACTTGTACATTATTTCTAAGATACCCTGCACCGTATCCCCATCCTGGCGGGGGTGTAACTCCAGAAATTCAGCCATTTCGGCTAGCCGCTCGTGGGATTTAGGATTATACTTCATCGAGCAGGTACCAAGGTTGAAGTCGATGGCGCTATCCTCGCAACTTGTTTCCTGGGAAAGCCGAACGAAGTGTTTCATTGCCCGCGGCTGCGCCACTTCAGGGAGCTGCGGTGGGGTCTTGCGCACCATCCCGGCCGGCACCAGTGCGGTGGGATCGCCAACGGTTGACCTAATCTCGGGCTCCAATTCAACTGCTACAATACCACGCTCTCCCGGTCTGCCCAGATCATATACCAAGGGCTCTTGCCATTTTTGTTGATGGAACCTTTCCCTGATCGTTATTTTAGGATCTATCAACTTCTTTACCTTATTATCTATCTTCGTCTTGCCACTCATTATAAGACCTCCCTTAATGCAACCACCAAACTGTCAATATCACTTTTAGTTAAGTTTTCGGTGACGCAATAAAGGGCACTCTGGCCAAATTGGGGGAATTCCTTAGAGATATCATGGCCACCGAAAATTCCATGTTGGAGTAAAGCCTTGTTTATTTCTTCTACACTCTTGCCCGTTTCATCAAAGTTAACAACAAATTCCATGAATGGGGTCGAGCCACTGGTGGGCAATGACACCCCTTTTACTGTGCTCAACTGGCATCTGGCATAATCGGCTTTGGCCATGATGACTTCCCCAACTTCACGCAATCCCGCAGGTCCCATTACAGTTAAATAGGCAACAACAGGAACAGCCCATAAGGCCGAGTTGGTGCTGGTGACATCACCTGATTCCTCTCTTTTATCATAGGAAACGGTGGCCCAGTTACACATTTCATGACCAAACTCATCTGGATTTAGGGTACGGTAACGGCTTATTACCACATATGGGTATTCTGCCATCCACTGTTCGTCAAAAGGAGTTGCCACGAAGCCCAGCAGTCCTCCCCCATACTGTAGGTGAACACCAAGCGATTGCAACTCGCCACAAATAATATCGGCCCCGTAATTCTTCGGTGTTTCCAATAATCCAAGTGAGATTGGGTTTACCGACACTACAACAAGAGCGCCGTGATCGTGAGCACACTGAGAAATTTGATCGCCCCGATCTTCGATTCCACCCAAATAGGATGGGTTTTCGAAATAAACGCAGGCGGTTTTATCCGAGATTTTCGCCTCTAAATCATTCATATCCAACAAACCTGTCTTAGGATCAACATCTACAAGTTTTATATCAAGCTTGGCCCGGCATACCTCTGTAATACCCTTTAGCCTTTCCGGATTTATGTTTCCTGCCAGCACAACCTCATTGCGATCATGGTTTATTCTTCCCGCTAAGAGAATTGAGCCCCAAGATGCAGTTGTGCCATCTTGCGCCGGCCAACCACAAAGCTCCATCTCCACTAAATCGGTGATTAGGGACTGAAACTCCCACCAAAGCTGCATTTTGCCGGCATCGCTATTATAAAATCCGAGGAATGTTGTGTACCACTCTGGTTTACGCACCAATTCATCACAGATGGCAGGCACAAAATGTTGGGCTACACCGCCGCCGAGAAAGCTAATGTAATCATCACAGCTTTCATTCTTCCTCAGTATGCTGCCAACGTATCTCCGAAGAGCATGTTCGGAAGATAATGGAGCCGGCAGGGGCATTTCTTTATCGCCAAACCTTATAGCTTCCGGGATAGCGTCAAATAGCTCATCTACACTGGACTTTCCAATTGCGTCCAGCATTTCTGTTCTGGTTTTGGGTACGGTGTTGGGCATATACGGATAGACTACCCGTTTTCCTGATTCCACCATTCCATCTTAACCTCCCATTTATATTATTATCGGTAAATAAAACAGACTTCACATTTTTATTAACCTACCCAAGGATCCGCGTTCGCGTTTCCTCGTTGTAATAAGAACGTTTTCCACTGCCCGCATCGAGCTCCAGCGCAACTGCCTTTTCTGGTCTGTACCGAACTCTTCCGTATCCCCCCTCCCCTTTTAGCGCCGTTTTCCGATTATTCCACCATCGCACACCTATTCTAACTAACATGCAAGTTATCGCTGGATAAGCAATTCGATCTCCCTTGTTGCTAGTAAGTAATAGTGCTTCCGTTAAGCAATGACATGTATTGAATCCATTTTTATCCTTATGGGCTAGTTGTCCCAAATATGCATATTTCAGATAAAGCCTGTGGCGACAATATTGCCCCGGAGGGCTATGCCGGCTTCAGCAGCCACATGTTTGCAATATACGATGGACGGACCCGCCCATTTAAAGTTGTTTTTCGGCGGCAGCCTGCGGTTTTCCATGGAAATTGAAAAGCCGACCGAGAAATTCAGTCAGCGCCTTAAAATCCATGTAATATATATTTGAGAGGGCATCTAGTATAATTCTTTTTTGTTATTGGTGGCATTGGTGGGGATCTATGGAGGCCAAATTCGCCGTTGAAGGTTAGCAGAAAGTATACTATGTTGATAAGCAAAGCAGCACAGGCTGGGCAGAGCGTTTCGGATGATTTTTCAAGACAAAGCAAGAAGTAGAACTCATAAAAAACGACCTGTCTTTTGGCTAGCATTAATTCGATGTCCTGATAACAATTCCTTGATGTAAGCGTGGATACTCTCGGGACAAGACTAGAATGAACAGAGCCTGAAGGGAAACCGTAATGCAATACGCCAGCCCCTCTGGGGCTGGCGTATTTTAAAGTTGTTTTAGAAAATCAAGGTTTAGGCTTATCACGGGGTAGGTCCATACCCATCAGGCGACCAATTTTATTATAGGAGTCAGAAAGGGGATATTCTGGACCAAGGGAGTATTTAATGGGATAACCCTGGCCGCTGTCCTCCAGGAATTCGAGGGCTTCGATGAGATCCTTTGCCTTCCCGCCGGGCAGGCTAAATATCATTTCACTATCCTGAGCAAAGGCACGTGTTCTATCACCCATACAGGGGACCACTATTTGGAACTGGTTGTTTTGCACAACGGGAACAACAGCATATACGCAGGCCGCATGGCCCGAAAGCTGGCTTATAACATCATTACCATCGATCCAATTGACGGCAATCATAATTTGGGTTAGCTGGGAAGGGTCGCAATAGAGAATGATTACATCCGGCTGGAAGGAAGCACTTTCCAAGGGGGCACTAACAATTCCAGCATACTCATGGGGGGTAAACTTTGGCACAATATGAGCCCAACGGCTACCAGCCTCAAGTGTCTTTGCCGTACCAGGATAACGATTGTGACCTTCCAAAAAGTATTGAGGCGGCTCAGCCAACCCGTAGCATAAAACAGGTTCAAAACACCAGTGATCTTCCTTAAACAAGGCGATGGTTTCTCCCTGTCGCCTGGACATGCTAAAAGCCTGGCAAAGTGACAGATGGTGGCCTAAATCAGTAAGGGGCCTAATGGCTTCTTCGGGTTCAGATTCACCTTCTTTTAGCATTTTTACCGCCAATGGCTTGGTTTTAAGCCGCAGGTAACCTTGGAATACTTCAGCATAAGAATTCATAAAAATACCTCCCTAATATTTTCTTCTGCATTTATTAAAAGGCATCGAGGAAACAAATAGGTTAATATGACTACAAAGATAATCACAAAATCCCACGGCTTCAACCGTGGGGAAAATATAGATCTGCTGGTTGTAAGTTGAGGGAATATAATACTTGGCGGGAGTGTGTGGGAATCGAACCCACCGCAGAAGGATCGCTCCTGCCACCGGATTTGAAGTCCGGGCGGGCCACCAGACCCAATCCACCCCCGCGAACCCCAGGAAGCCCATACCTATGCGCTTCCTAAGTTTATATTATACTTGCTTTCTTAGCCAATTGCAACCCCAACTGGGCTGTGTGCCACTTTTGTGCCGCTCTTGTGTATCTTGTGCGTGTTTCAAGCTGCTATTTTTGCTAAAAATACCCCCGGTAATATGGGCGCATTGCTCGTCGTTCTGGGGAAGAAATGCTGAGTAAGTTTCAAGCGTAATACTAATATTTGCATGACCCAATCGGCGGGAAACTGTCTTCACGTCTATCCCGTATACCATTATCAGGATCGTGGCGTGGCTATGGCGAAGTGAATGAAAGCTGATTTTATACCCATTTTGGCGTGCTTTTTAGGGGCCGTTTGACTTCGTTTTTGCTCTGGTTATGCAACCACGGGTTTTTTGTGGAAACTCGGGGCAAGTAGGTGTTGATCTCTCCTCGAAATAGGGCTACAATGGGGATATAATTCGGTAATTGGGCCAACATTCAAGAGGAGGTTACAAAATGTCTTACAGTCCGCCTTTAGCTAGTACCATCACCAACACAAAAATGCGCACGCCGGAACATGTTTCCCCTTTTTCCGGCATGTGTGCAGTTTGCGCAGCCAATTGTACCGGCCTGTGTGAGATCGGCCTATCGGCTATCCGGGGCCCGGAGGCCATGGATCCATACCAATCTAATGTTAATCAATTCGGTTCTGAGAAAAATTACCCGCTGGACTTTTCCCATCTCAATATCAATGGCAGGGTGTTCGGGGCCTGGGGATGTCCGGCTGACCCCCTATCTGCCTCCGTTCCCAAGGTTGATATTGGCACGGTATTTGGTTTGCAAAATAAAGTAAAGATAACGGCCCCCATTATCTTACCGGCCATTGCCAAACTAAATTGGCCCGATTATTTTGGCGGGGCTGCTTTAGCCGGGGTACCGGTGGTAATCGGTGAAGGTGTTGTAGGCAAGGACCCTGATTTGGTACTGGAACAGGGCAAAGTAGTTTCTTCACCGTTAATTGCTGCCATGGTAACAGCTTTTAGAAAGTATTACCGGGGCTATGGTGACGTAGTATTACAAGCCAACTTCGATGATGAATACCTAGGCCTGCTGGACTATGCCATTAGCAAACTCGGCGTAAAATCAGTGGAACTAAAATTTGGTCAGGCTGCTAAAGGTATTCAGGCCCTGAGCCCGGTACCCGATCTTGCCACTGCGCTCCGGTTTAAGGACATGGGCTACCAGATCAACCCCGATCC
>DATERQ010000126.1:0-3671 GCA_035271345.1 bacterium
TTAATGTCGTGGGCTGCCAAGCCGCGGGCAGCATTGGGCCCAATATTGCCAGTGATAAGAGCATCGACTTTTTCATCAGCAACAAATTGGGAAACAGCGATCCCGGCCCCGCCCATTTCACCCAGAGCCGGGTTAGGAACCGCTTTCCAACTATCGGCATCAGTGTCAATGTATATTAAGTATTGGCAGCGGCCAAACCGCGGGTCCACAGGGCTGTCCAAAGAATCGCCTTGAGCTGTGACAACAACCTTCATAAATCCCGTCCCCCTAGCTCTTCCTTTTTATCAGTCTTTGTCTTCCGCCAGCTTTTTTAATTCCGCCAACCGGCCCTCAATGGCCTCCAGTTCTTCCTTTAGATAGGCAGCCTGCTCCTGTAAAATACCGGCTTCATCGGCCACATCTTCCACCGGCCCAGCCGGATAATAGGGAGGTACCGCCGGATAAGGTTGCACATAACCCGGTATATAACCTGGGGCCCAGCCCCAACCGGGCCTGCCTCCAGCCCAAAATCCGGGTCCAAACCCGCGTCTACGGCCAAATCCTCGCCCAAAACCACGACCGTACCCAAAGCCGAAACCGCGGCCATAACCGTAGCCTCCACCATAAGGATTGTAGGCCCCAGCAGTGGGAAACCCGGCGCAATACCCGGCTCCACGTCCTGTGAGAGGCCCCATTCCCATCGGTCCTGCACCATCACCAAATGGCATCATAATGTCTCCTTTCTTTTTTCTTTGGGGCATATGCCCAGTATCAGTATACCCCAATTTCTAAAAGCTAGTCAATAGGTCCAGGTTTTTATTCTTTTTTTTCCAAGGCACAGCGGTGGCAGTAACCAAAAAGCTGAACTGAGGTGCTAGTTACGGTAAAATCCGCCCCTTTTTCCACCCTGTTGGTAAACTGACTCAGCCCGTCATCGACATCAAATATCTGACCGCAGTTTAGGCAAATAAAGTGGGCGTGTTGCCGATAGGCTGCTTCGTATCTGGTCGATCCTTTCGGGACTATAATCGGATTTAGTATGTGCAATTCCGTCAGCAACTCCAAAGTTCGATAGACAGTGGCCAACCCGATACCGGAATAATATTTTTTTGCTTGGGCGTAAATATCTTCCGCCGTGGGATGGAGGGCGAGTTCATCGTTTAAGGCTGCCAGAACTGCCCGGCGTTGCGGGGTTAACTGGTACTTATCATCTTTTAGCTTTTCCAATTGATCCACCAGTGGCATAGTACAAGCTTCCCCCCTTATTTACGATCTAGTCTGGCGAGAATTGCCATCCTTATATGAGCGAGAAAAGAAGAATCTCCTATTCGAGTTCAAACACGCTCCCCACCGGTATGGGCCGATAAAGACCTCTTAACGCACCGAAAAGGAGGGCACTGGCCTCAAAACCGGTACAATGGCCGGCCCCGATCAGTCTAAGATCGAATTCAGCCAAGGCCTCGATGGTACTTTTGATTCTCTCATCAGTGGCCCCAATAAGATGAGTGCCGCCGAAAAAAGCAGCAATCTTTTTATTATCACTTAATTCTTGCGCGTAGCTGAGGGTATTTATCAGCCCAGCGTGGGCGCAGCCAGAGATAACAACGAGGCCAGTTTTGGTTTCAATCACCAGGGCCTGGTCATCCAAAATTTCATCTTTTTTCCAGCCGGCGGCTGTCTTAACTTGGAAGCGATCGGAGATATGTTCGTAAGGCACCGTTCGCGGTATTTGTCCAGTCAAGAACAGTCCCGAACCCAGGTCTGTAGGCGTTGCAGTTAGATCAAAGACAGCCCCAACCTGTTCCAACTGCCCTTTAGTCCAGTCGATACCGCTGTATCGGGGCGGGTCATTTTCGGAAATAGAAAAACGATGGCTGAACAGATCAGGATGGGCGTAAACGGTCACCGGATTGTGATGCAGCCTAAGAAAATCCTTTAGCCCGCCGGTATGGTCATAGTGACCATGGCTTAAGGCTACAGCAGAAACAGAAGTCAAATCAATCCCCATGGCTTTCGCATTAGGGATCAATGCTTGACCGGCACCAGTATCGAATAACAATTTCCTACCACCCACATTTAACAAGGCGGCAAAGCCGTGTTCGGCCAAATGACCCGGTTGCTGGGCTGTATTCTCCACCAAAATAGTAATGAAATCAGTCGCCAATTTAACCACCCCCGATTTATTACCTTGCACTTATATCCTATCGATATAGTGGGCATATGTCAATAATTGATTTACACCATTAGCCAACTAAAAAACTGTAGCAGTTGATTGAACAGGCCGCCCATGACAAAAGCTAGTATGATGGTGAAAATGCCGATCGCCACAGCCACTTTCAAACCAAACTCACTGGCTAAAACGCCGAAAGCGCCAACACAGGGTAAATAAAATAAAGCCACAACAGAACCGACAAACAGTTGGCCCAAGGTTAAATCCAGTTCAATCAGCGGCAGCACCGCCAGCTCCCGACGGACGATGCCCATAATGAGGCCAACGCTAGCCTCCGCCGGCAAGCCCAACCAACCCACCACCAATGGTTGCAGCACTCGAGCCACATAAGCCAGTCCGCCTGTTTCGTACAAAATCGCCGTGAAGGCCACGGCTCCGGTCAATGGCACCAGGGCGTCATGAGCAAAATGCCGCAATCGGATTAGAGTTTTCTTGGTTATTACTTCAACATTAGGCAGCAGCAGAGGCGGTAATTCCAATAGCAAAGGCCGGTCTGGTAAGGCGGAAAAACGGTTTAAAAGAAGCCCGACCCCGTACATAGTAGTGAGAGCCAGAACATACAAAGCTATTATCAGTACAACAGAACGCTCTCCCAACAGGGAAATAAAAGCACCGGTTTGGGAGATACAAGGAATGCCAATGGCAATCAAGGTGGAGACCACAATCCGTTCCCGCCTCTCACCCACCGCCCTAGTACTTAAAATAGCCGGAACAGCACAGCCATAACCGAGCAAAAAAGGAATTATATTAGTCCCTTGCAAACCAAGCCGACGGAAAACAATGTCCATCAGGGTGGCTAGCCTGGGCATATAGCCGCTATCCTCCAGCAATCCCAACAGAACATAAAATGACAGCACATAGGGAAACACCAGCGTTAACGGCCATTCGATACTTTTAATTAAAAAGCCGTATTCACCGATTAAAACATTTTGAATGATTCCGGCTGGAATCAGTGACCTTACCCCTAACCGAATAGCCGGTTCAATAAAGCCAAAATAGATCGGCTGCAAGACCAATTGACGCAGACCCATGCCTGCGCCCACCACAATACTAAAGGTTAGCAGCAGTATGATAACTGCAATCAAACTCCCTGGGCCCGGTTGCAACATCCAGCCGTCGAGCCGTTCCCCCAGGGTAAGCCGCCGCTGTTGCTGCTGTACCACCTGCGACGCTATTCTCTCGGCCTGAAACCAATAATCAGGGCCGAATCTGCTGGCAGATACACTTTTTTGACCCAATAAGGTTTTTGCTAACTCCTGCTTCAATTCCGGAATGCCCTTGCCGTTAATAGCCTCAGTGGGAACAACTGGCACCCCCAGCTCTTGGGCCAAGGCCTGGTGATCAATGGCAATACCCCGGGCCCGGGCCACGTCCATTAGGTTTAAGGCTATCACTAGCGGCAATCCTCGTTCAAGAACCTGGAAGGCCAAATACAGATTTCGTTCCAAGTTGGTGGCATCCA